>CAXNKI010000001.1:0-16344 GCA_964202645.1 Alphaproteobacteria bacterium
CTCATTGAGCCAGATATCGTCCCACCAGGCCGGCGTGACGAGATCACCGAACCACTGGTGGGCCAGCTCATGCGCGACGATCATGCCGAATTGGCGCTGGCGGCCAACGCTGGCCTTGCGGTCCATCACGATGATGCTGTCGTTATAGAGATCAGCGCCAGCATTCTCCATCGCGCCCGGCAGGATCGGCGTGGTTATCTGATCGAGCTTGGGATAAGGGAAAGCATCGGCAAAATAGTCTTCGAGATGCAGCACGATGCCCTTGGAGCCCTCGAGCGCGAAATCGAGTTTCCCGGCATTTGGCCGGGGAGAAATGATGCGCACTGGCAAAGGCAGCGCCCGCTGCGGCCCGGGCGCGACCTCACCTGAAACCAGGGAAAAGGGGCCAGTCATCATCGCTACCAGATAGGTGGGGAGCGGCAGTGTCGGCGCGAAGCGGTGCACCGCCAGTTCGCCCTCGCGCGTTTCGCTCAGCTGCGGTGCATTGCTCACCGCGACAAGGCCTGGAGGCGTGCGCAAGGTCACGGTGAATGGTGTCTTGAAGCCGGGCTCGTCGAATCCGGGGAATGCAGCGCGTGCATCGATCGACTGGAACTGCGTCCAGCTGTACCAGGCGTCATCGATTTTGACCCGGAACATGCCAGCCGGGCCGTCGTTGAACGCCGCATCATAATCGAAAGCGAAAGTAACTGGTCCGACCGGCAAGGGACTGGCGAAAGTCAGGGAAACGACCCCGGTCGGGTCTTCCTGCTTCCAGATGCCTTCGATCCGCTTGCCCTGGGCCACAGCGAAGGCGCGGTGCATGGCGAGATTGCGGCCATGCAGGAACACGGTTGCGCTCGCTTCATTGAGGCGCGTGTCAATTTCGGCCTTCCCGGAAAACCGCTCACGCGCCGGATCGACCGTCATATCCAGCCGATAGGCCAACGGCTGCACTGTGCCCGGCAATTTGCCCAGCGGCACCCCGCTTGTTGTCGCCACGACTGCGCTGGCTACCTGGGCCTGCAGCGCGTCCGCCCCGGCAATCGCCATGCTGATCGCGATCAGCGCCCACAGCCGGCGTAGCAGGATCAACGCAGCAGTACGCCCAGAATGCTGCGGGCGAACCGCCCAAAGGCAGCGCCGCCAACCGCGGTGCCGAGCGAACCGGCAATCGCACTGGCCGCCGATGCAACCGGCGATGCGCTCGACTTGCGGCCCGAGATCTTCGCCGCAACCATGGCGCCCGCCGACGAAGCGACAGCGCCCATCGCCGCCTTGCCGGCCTTCTCCCACAGCGTCGAGCTCTTTCGCGGCTGGGCTCGCACCGCCTCTTCGCCCTCATCAACAAGCTGCTGGGCAACTTGTGCGGCATCGCTGGCCTTTTGCGCCAACACTTCGGCGGCGCTCTCGCGGTCGACGGCAGTGTCATATTTGCCGTCCGCCGGGCTGATCGACTGCACGATCGCGCGCTCCTTGTCGGTCACTGGCCCCAGCCGCGAGCGCGGCGGCGCGATCAGCGTGCGCTGCACGATCGAAGGGCTGCCATCGTCCTGCAGCGTCGATACCAGCGCCTCGCCGACCTTGAGCTCGGTGATCGCGGTTTCGACATCCAGATCGGGATTGATGCGGAATGTCTCGGAGGCCGCCCGAATCGCCCGCTGGTCGCGCGGGGTGAAGGCACGCAGGGCATGCTGCACCCGGTTGCCGAGCTGTCCGGCGATCTTTTCCGGGATGTCGATGGGGTTCTGGCTGATGAAATAGACGCCTACGCCCTTGGAGCGGATCAGGCGGACAACCTGCTCCACTTTGTCGAACAAGGCTTCAGGCGCATCCTCGAACAACAGGTGCGCCTCGTCGAAAAAGAACACCAGCTTGGGCTTTTCAGGATCGCCCACCTCGGGCAGCGCCTCGAACAATTCCGACAGAAGCCACAGCAGGAATGTTGCATAGAGCTTCGGGCTCTGCATCAATTTGTCTGCGGCGAGGATGTTGATGTAGCCCTTGCCGGCATCGTCGCAGCGAATAAAATCGGCGATCTCGAAGGCTGGCTCGCCATAAAACTTGCCCGCGCCCTGGCTGTCGAATGCGAGCAATTGCCGCTGGATCGTGCCGACGCTTGCCTTGGTGACATTGCCGTATTTCGACGCCAGCTCCGAAGCATTCTCTGCTGTGAAAGCGAGCACGGATTGCAGATCTTCCAGATCAAGCAGCAGCAGGCCCTGATCGTCCGCATAGCGGAACGCGACGTTCAGCACGCCTTCCTGGGTCTCGTTCAGCCCCATCAGGCGGCTGAGCAGCAGTGACCCCATTTCCGAGACCGTCGTGCGGATTGGATGGCCCTTTTCGCCATACAGATCCCAGAAAATCGCCGGATTATCGTGATAGGAATAGTCGGCAATGCCGATTTCCTTGGCGCGCGCTTCCAGCGTGGCGGCGTGCTTGAAATCCGGGCTGCCTGACATGCAAATGCCCGACAGGTCGCCTTTGACGTCGGCAAGGAACACAGGCACCCCGGCGGCAGAAAACTGCTCGGCAATGGTCTGCAAGGTGACGGTCTTGCCAGTGCCGGTGGCGCCCGCGATCAGGCCGTGGCGGTTCGCCCGCCCCAGCCGCAAAACCTGCTTTTCGCCGTTGCTGCCCAGCCCCAGAAAAATCTCGTCCATCATGCACTCCGCGTTATCCCGTGGCCGACAGATAGAGCGGCGTGGCCTTCGGCGCGAGAGGCTTTTTGCAAGCGCGGCGATGCTCGCCTAGAAGCCGCCCACGATGGCTGAACCCTTTGTCCTGCTTGACGACGCCCGGCGCGAAGGCGCGAGCGATGCGCGACTCTATCGCGAGCCGCAGGAGCTCGTCGTCGCGCGTCGTGGCGAAGAGGTTGCCCCTGCGCTGGAACGCATCGCCCGGCTGGCGAGCGAAGGCTACGATATGGCTGGCCACATCGCCTATGAGGCTGGCCTCGCGCTGGAACCGCGCCTTTATCCGCTGCTGCCCGCGCGCAGCGGCGCTTCTGGACCGCTGGTGTGGTTTGGCGCCTTCAATGGCTATGAGACCATTGCTGCGAGCGACGTACCCGCGCGCCTTTCAGCGATGACAGGCGGTCAGACGGGCAGTCTCGGCCTCATGGAGCCCCAGCTTTCCCCGGGCGGCTATGCCCGCGCCTTCGAGCGGCTGAGCCAGGCAATCCGCGCAGGCGACATCTATCAAGCCAATCTGACCATACCGCTCGCTGGCAGCTGGCGCGGCGATCCCGTCGCGCTTTATGCCGCGATCCGCCCCGGCGCGGCGGCGGGCTATGGTGGGATCGTTCACGATGGATCGCACTGGCTACTCAGCTTTTCACCCGAACTGTTTTTTGCGCTGAAAGCAGGCTCGGCGACAGTCAAGCCGATGAAAGGCACCCGGCCTCGCGGGCGCGACGCAGCCGAGGATGCGCAATTTGCCGCTGAACTCTCGGTCTCCACAAAAGAACGCGCGGAAAACCTGATGATCGTCGATCTGATGCGCAATGACCTCTCGCGCATTGCCCGACCCGGCAGCGTGCGCGTCGACAATGCCTTCGCGATTGAGACCTATCCCACGGTGCACCAGATGGTGTCGACCGTGCGAGCGGACTTGCGCGAGGGGCTGGGAGCGCTCGACATGATCCGCGCGCTGTTTCCCTGCGGCTCGATAACCGGCGCGCCAAAGATCCGCGCAATGGAACTGATCGCCGAAGTCGAACGCGATGGCCGAGGGCCTTATTGCGGGGCAATCGGCCGGATAGATAGGTCTGGACCAAATGGCACTGGAGATGCCGCGTTCAATGTGGCAATCCGCACGCTGCGGCTGACCGAAGGCCAGCCGGGCCAGGGCACGGCGGTGCTCGGGGTTGGATCAGCGATTGTCGCGGATTCAAGCAGCATGGCGGAATGGCGCGAGTGCCTGATCAAGGGAGAGTTCGTGCGACAGTCTGCGGCTTCATTCGACATTATCGAAGCCATGCTTTTCACCCCTGATGCCGGTATTCCGCTGCTTGAGCTGCATCTGGAACGGATGAAGGCAAGCGCGGCAGAGCTTGGCTTTCCATTCGATCGGCATCAGTTGCGCAACCGGATTCAGGCGCTGTGTTTCGATCTCGACGAAGCGGCAAAAGTGCGAGTGCTGCTCAGCCGTAGCGGGGCCACGGCGCTTGAGGCAGCACCGCTTGGTGTTGGCCAATTATCCGAGCCGGTGGTTTGCGGCGCCCTTCGCTTGCCGATCGATTCGGGCGATTGGCGGCTGCGGCACAAAACCAGTGATCGCAGTTTCTATGATGCCGCGCGCGATGCCGCCGTCGCCGCCGGCGCGCAGGAAGCGATCCTGGTCCGCGACGATGGGATGGTAACCGAAGCCAGTCGCTCGAATATTTTTCTCGCTCGGGGTGATATGCTGTTAACGCCGCCCTTGTCGCTCGGCCTGCTGCCGGGCGTGCTGCGCCGCTCGTTGATCGAGCAGGGCCGGGCAATCGAAGCGCTGGCGCATCTGGATGATCTGGCCGGCGGGTTCTGGCTTGGAAATTCAGTGCGCGGGCTAATGAAGGCGAAACTGCTTTGACTGGACAGACTTCCGAAGCACTGGGCCGCATCGCGCCCTCGCAAACCACTGCGATGACCGACCGGGCGATGGCCCTGCGCGCCGAGGGCCGCGACATCATCTCGCTGTCGGTCGGCGAGCCTGATTTTGCTGCCCCGCCGCATGTGCTCGCCGCCGCCAAGGCAGCGCTCGATGCCGGCGACACCAAATACACCGCTGTCGGCGGGACGGCAGCAATGAAGCGCGCCGCCGCCCTGCATTTCGCGCGCGATCTGGGCATCGAAGTGCCCGTCAGCCAGGTCACGGTGAGCGCCGGGGGCAAGCAGGCGATCTTCCATGCGATCATGGCAACCGTCAGCCAAGGCGAAGAAGTGATCGTGCCGGCGCCGTGGTGGGTAAGCTATCCTGAGATCATTCGCTTTGCCGGCGGCAGGGTTGTGCCGCTGGTAACCCATGCGGCCAACAATTTCCGCTTCAGCGCCGCCGAACTTGAAGCGCAGATCGGCCCGCGCACCCAGTGGCTGATGCTCAACAGCCCGGGCAACCCGACCGGTGCCTGCTATCCGGCGGAAATGCTGCTGGCCATCGGCGAAGTGCTGCGTCGGCACCCGCGCATCATGGTGATGAGCGACGATATCTATGCGCCGATCAACTACCTCGGTGCTCCACACGCGACGCTGGCCAATCTCTGTCCAGACCTCGCGGACCGCATTCTGACCATTTCGGGCGTTTCCAAGGGCCACGCGATGACGGGCTTTCGCATCGGCGTGGCGGCTGGCCCGGCTTGGCTGATTCAGGCAATGGAAAAGCTGCAATCGCACAGCTCGGGCAATCCCTGTTCGATCAGTCAAGCGGCGGCCGTCGCGGCTTTCGAAGGACCGCAGGATTTCCTGACTGGTTGGCGCGAGCGCTTCCGCGTGCGGCGCGATGCTGTCGTCGGCGCAATCAATGCCATCCCGGGATTATCGACCCCGGTGCCTGACGGGGCATTCTATTGCATGGTGGATGCTGGCCCGCACATGAAGCGGTTCGGCGATGATTCGGCGCTGGCGATGCATCTGCTCGATCATGGCGTAGCCGTCGTCCAGGCTTCAGCCTTTGCCGGGCGTGACGGCTTTCGCATCAGCTTTGCTGCCGATGACCAAGTGCTCGCAGAAGCCGTGCGGCGGATTGCTGCGGCGCTCGCGTGACCCCGCTTTCCATCCTGTTCGAAGACGGCGAAGCCCTCGTCATCGACAAGCCTGCCGGCCTGCCGCTCGATACACCGCGTGCCGGTGGACCAAGCCTTGAGGACCGGCTCGTGGAACTGACGTTCGGCTTCCAGCGCATGCCCCAGCCGGTCCATCGGCTTGATCAGGACACTTCCGGCTGCTTGTTGCTAGCGCGCAACCCCAAGGCGCTGAAGCGCTATTCTGCCGCTTTCGAGGCGCGGCTGGTTGAGAAGATCTATCTCGGCATCGTCGCCGGACGAATCGCGGAAGACGAGGGCACGATCGAACTGGCGCTCGCCAAGATCAGCAGCGCTGAGAAAGGCTGGCGGATGATCGCGGCAAGGAAGGGCAAGCCGTCTGTCACTCACTGGCGCAAGCTGGAGGAGATCGAGGGGCTGACGCTGGTCGAATTTCGCCCCGAAACCGGCCGCACGCATCAGATACGCGTTCATGCCGCCTCCGGCCTCGGCGCGGCCCTGCTTGGCGATCCGGTCTATGGCAGTCCGAAAGGCGCCAGCCGCACTATGCTCCATGCAGCCGGGCTGACGGTGCAGCGCGAAGGCAAGCCGCCGATTACGGCGACCGCGCCCATGCCGGCAGACTTTGCCGCCTGCGGGTTTTCGCATGGATGAGGTTATTGCGCGCGCCCTGGCACAGCTGGAGGAGAGCTTTATCGCCTCGTCCGGCCCGGGCGGCCAGAACGTCAACAAGGTTGCGACTGCAGTGCAGCTGCGACTCAACGTCTTTGGCCTAGGGCTGGAGCCATTGGTGTTTCAGCGGCTCAAGGCCCTGGCCGGCAGCAAGCTGACCGCGAGCGGCGAAATCGTTTTCACCGCACGCAAATTCCGCACCCAGGAAGCCAACCGAACCGATGCCCGGGCAAGGCTGGTGGAACTTCTGACCGAGGCCCACAATTTGCCCCAGAAGCGCGCCAAGAGCCGGCTCAACCGGGTCGGCAAGGAGCAGCGTCTGCAGGGCAAGAAACTGCGCGGCACGGTCAAAGCCGGGCGCGGCAAAGTGAGCTTCGACTAAACGGAAGCCGTCGCGCTCAGGACATGGCGGCCATCGCTGGCAAAGGCGCCGAGCTCGATCGCCTCGCCACTTCCGCGCATGGCAAGGTGGAGTTCTTCGCCGCAGACCCCCGGCGACATTGCACGGAATGAAAATGTCTTCAGCGCATTCTCACCCAGCTTCTGTCGCGCGAGGTCGAGCAACAGCGTGGCCATCAGGGGGCCATGGACGATCAATCCGCGATAGCCTTCCTCGCCGGCAGCATAGGGCAAATCGTAGTGGATGCGGTGGGTGTTGAAAGTCAGCGCCGAATAGCGAAACAGCAGCGTTTCACTGGGCACCAGTGACCGGACGTGGTCCCATGCTCCAGTATCGAATGAGCCATCGCCCGGGAGAGGCGGAGCGGGCGGCGAACCAGCAGGTACGGCCTCGCGGTAGACTAGGCTCTGAACCTCGCGAACCGCGAGCTCGCCACCCGCGAAATTCTCGTGCTCGACATCAACGAAGACCAGACTGCCCGATCCGCCTTGCTTCGCAGTCACCGAAAGCACGCGCGAGCGCCGCTCGATCGCTTGACCGGGCATCAACGGCGCGTTGAATTCGACCTTGCTCGAAGCCCACATCCGGCGCGGCAGCGGCACGGGTGGCAGGAAGCTCGCCGGGCTATCGTCGCGCATGGGATGGCCATCCACGCCCAGCCGCGCGGTTGGTGCGTCGGGCAGGCAGAGGCAGAAATGGAAGCCTTGCGGCACCGAGCCATCGGCGGGCGCTTCGCGGTCCAGCGTTGCCAGCCAGCGGCCAAGATGGCCGGCATCAACCCGGTCGGTGCGCCGCTCCTCACGGCCAATCCAGTCTGCCCATTCGCTCATTGTTTGCGCCTTTTCTGCTGTGCCAAGGCCAGTCCCCGCATCGCGCGGCAAAGGCAAGCATCATTTTGCCGGTGGGGCAGACTCGCTTGCAACCGCTGCTGCGGGCTGGGCAGGCGGCGGCCGCAGCACGCTATCGTCCAGCCGCTTGGCTTCGACCATCTCGGCGGCATCGTCGAGCGCCTTGGCTTCGTTGGCGGTCACCCCGCCGGGGCCAGGGTCGTTGCTCCCGCAGCCGGTCAGCGCAAAAAGCATGGCACATGCGGCAAGTCGGATCATGTTCAGCCCTCGATGATTCTGGTTGCCGGGTGGTGGCGATCAAGATGTTTGCGGATGCGGCGCAAATTGCGGGTGTTCGAGCGATAAAAGAAATCGACCAGGTCGCCTGCCAGCGGAATCGATCCAATTAACCAGTCGATCCCGACCGTGCCGGTCATCCGCGCGAGCTGCCATTTGCTCATGCCGACATTGCGGCCTTCCCAGACCAGATAG
This sequence comes from Alphaproteobacteria bacterium, assembly GCA_964202645.1. Classification (GTDB taxonomy): domain Bacteria; phylum Pseudomonadota; class Alphaproteobacteria; order Sphingomonadales; family Sphingomonadaceae; genus Novosphingobium. The sequence continues at coordinate 8,114 of CAXNKI010000001.1, forward strand.
AGCCCAATCAGCGCGGCGATGGTATCGCCGGCCACCGGCACCAGGCCGATCACCGCATCGAGCCCAACCGGCACCTTGATCCCGGGCACGACAAAGGCCCGGTCAAGAATCTTCTCGAGCGCTTCCACGCGCCGGCGTACCGAGGCAGGATCAGTGCCCAGAGGAAGGTCATCCCGCGTCAGCCGGGTGGTGCGTCCAGTCGCCATGTCTGTCGATTTGCTCCCGATCCCAGCCAACGAGTGAAGCCTCGCAAGCCAGAAGTGACTATTTGGGCAGTGTCGCCATCGGCATCAAGGGGTGGACGGCGAATCGGTTGACGAGGAAGCCCGTCGCGTTGCCACGCAGCAATGACCAGCGGATCGGCGCGCCCAGCGGAATATACACATTGCTGGCAGTCAGCTTGTCTTCAGCCTGGGCAAAGAGTCTGTCCCGTTCGGCAGGGTCGGCACTCTGGAGCGCCTTGGCGACAAGGCTATCGGCTTCCGGATCGCAGGGGCCCGGCAGCACGCCGCAGCTCAGCTGATAGAAGTACCACAGCGTACCGGAGTATCTGGCGACTGCGTCGACCAGGCGAAGGTCCGCTGCGTCAGCCAGGCCGACCCGAGTCGCTGTGAGCCCGGCCTTGCCGAGATCTTCCGCCAGCCTGGCAAACAGCCGGTCAGTGCCCGGGCCGGCCGGCATGGCAATGCGCAATCTGACCGGATCCGCATCTGCGCCGCGCCAGCGGGTGACCCGCGATGTCGCCACCGCGCGCCGTTCGTCCAGAGACAAGGTCGTCCAGGTCTGCGGCACTGTTTGCTGATTGTCACCAATCCCCGCAGGCAGAATTCGGTCAGTCATCATCCAGCCGCCAATGCCGAGCGCAGCCGGCAACGCTTCGCGGTCGATAGCCATGGCAATCGCTTCGCGGTTCTGCGGATCAGCAAGAAAGCCATCGCGGTGCATGGCAGCCAGGCCAAACAGCCCGGAAACCGGATCGAGCCTTATCGCCCCTCGCGAGAGCCCACCTGAATCGGCGAGCGGGAAATTCTCATATCTTCCGCCCAGCACCGCATCGGTCTCGCCCCGCTCGAACCGGGCGATGGCGGCTTCGGCCGCCAGCGCCCGAAGCCGCACCGGCCGCACCTGTTCCTGCCAGTCCACGGATGCAGGCATGCCGCGAAGCTGAGGGTCGATCAGCGCGAGGTATGCAACGTTGCCATCGCGGCGCAGTGCCATCGGCCCCGCGCCTTTGCCCCGGTTCAGCAATCCGAGCTCGGGCTGGGCAAGCAGCATGAGCAGATCGGGCTGCGGGCGCGACAAGCGGATCTCGATTACCCGCCCGGTCATCACGCGGATCTCTTCAATGCTTGAAAGATCCTTGCCCAGCGCCGTTCCGCGAAGGGCTGCGAGTGCCTGGAGCATGGACGCTCGCGCAGTGGCGGCGCTCAGCTTGCCGCCACTGGTCCAGCTGCTGTCGCTCAAGCGAAAGATATAGCTCAATCCGTCATCGTTGACGATCCAGCGATCAGCGAGACCGGGAATGACCTGGCCTTGCTGATCAAGCGCAACCAACCCCTGGGCGGTCGCGCCGCGCAGCAAATGTGCGGCGGTCGACAGGCGGGCGCCCCCATCGAACAGAGATGCCGGATCGCCGATGGCCACAACATCGACAGTGTCGCCTTGCTCACTGCCGCAGGCGCCAAGCAGCGCAAGAGCTGTCAGCAGGAAGCCGTGAACGGCCAAGGATCGGATGGGGCGCATGAACCGACCCTAATCGAATTTGCCGGGATCGAAAATGCGCTTTGGCGCCGCGCCTGGTGCGGGCACCGTCATAAGCCGCATTTGGAGTCAGATCTGGCGGTAGTTCTTGGTCTTGGTGAAGTCGAGCGCATGCCGGATATGCAAGGGCACTTCGTCTGGCGCTCCATCGCCCGCAGGGAGAGGCGGACGGGCCAGCTTGGGATCGATCTCTTCGCGAAAGGCCACGCCAAAGCGATTGTCCTGCACCCAGGCGATTGAACCTTCGACCCAGCCAATATTGCGGATCTCGACCCAGACAACTGTGCCGCGCGTCAGGCGAACATTACCTTCGCCCATCATGCCGCCGGCAGAGAGATTGCGCATTTTGATGCGGAGCCTTTCCTCCGATCCATCCAGCCGCAAGTCGGCCATGACGAACAGGCTGTCGCGCCCGATATGTCTTTGGTCTGACTCGTCCATCTGCCTGGTCTGCTTTCCTTCAACTGCGATGGCGGGCTTGATAAGTCCCCACAGCAACCGTTTGTACTAACGTCACCGTGAGGCTGTGATAAACGAGTGTGGCGAACATTTCGTTAAACCGCACTCAGTATCATCCCAAGAACTCAAGTACGGGCGGCTACGCTGCGCAAAGCCGAACGGGAAGCAGGAATTCGGGAATCGAATCACGCTTCCCCGCGACTGGGACTCAGTCGTCGCGAGAGACTTTTTCGCGGCGTTCGTGCGCTTCTTGAGCCTCGACGGTCATGGTAGCGATCGGGCGAGCGGTCAGTCGGCCAAGCCCGATGGGCTCGCCGGAAACCTCGCAATAGCCGTATTCACCTTCTTCGATCCGGCGCAGAGCCGAATCGATCTTGGAGATCAGTTTGCGCTGACGGTCACGGGTTCTGAGTTCGATGCCCCAGTCGGTCTCGCTCGAAGCCCGGTCATTAAGATCGGGCTCCCGGATCGGCGCATCCTGGAGCTGTTGGAGCGTGCCGGCCGAAGCATCGAGAATGGATTTTTTCCATTCCAGCAGCAGACGGCGAAAATAGTCGAGCTGCTGCTCGGCCATGTAGGGCTCGCTGTCATTGGGAACATAGTCACCACCAATCGCCCGCTTGGCTTTGGCCAGTACATCGATCTCGTCGGCAAATCCGATAGGCATTGAACTCTCCGCAACTGGCCTTCCCCGACCGCTTGCGTCCTGCAGCCCCGAATACTTCCGGTGGCCTTCAGCGTACCAAGGCTGCCGCGCCTATAGCAGGGGCCAGAACACGCACAAGCGGCAATCAGGCTCCGGCTGAGGATTTTCCGCTTTCGCTCCCACACCGCACGGAGATCTGCCGTCCAAACGATTTTTTGCCGCCTCGTTAACCATTTGTTGACCACGTTGGCCCAGCTTGGCCTTGTCAGCGGGCAACAGGGGTTGCGCAGGCACTTAGGGGGTAAGAAATCATGGATACGGCCTGGACCAATCAGAACACTCTCGCCGGCGCAATGCCCGCCGATTTCGACGATGCCGATCTGCTGGTGGCCAATTGCCTCGCCGCAGCGGTGAACGGTGATGTCGATGCCTACTATGATCTGGGCGTCGCTTTCTCGACCGGCAGCCACGGCGTTTCCTGCGACCTTGTCGAAGCACACAAATGGTTCAATCTGGCGGCAGTCGGCGGCCATGCAGAAGCACAGATGTGCCGCGCAGACATTTCAGAGGAAATGACCGCGCGCGAGATCGCTGAAGCCCAGCGCCGGGCCCGTCAGTGGCTCTCCGAAAACCAGCGCAAAGCTGCCTGATCCGCGATCAGGCCCGCTTGAACGGCGCGCGGCCGGACAGCCAGTCCTGTTCCTGCGCGACGCCGGCCCGCTCCCGGGCAAGAAATTCCGCAACCGCCGCGCGAAAACCTTCGTTGGCGATGTAATGCGCTGACCAGGTCCGCACCGGTTCATAGCCCCGCGCCAATTTGTGCCCGCCTTGCGCCCCGGCTTCGACGCGCGACAGGCCCAGGCCAATCGCTGCCTCGATCGCCTGATAATAGCATAGCTCGAAATGCAGGAAAGGCTTGTCGGCCAGAGCCCCCCAATAGCGCCCATAAAGCGCATCGCGGCCAATGAAATTCAGTGCCCCGGCAAACGGCGTGTCCCCCGCATAGGCCAGCACCAGCAGGATACGGTCAGCCATGCGTTCGCCCAGCAGGGAAAATGCCTCTCGCGTGAGATACGGCTGCCCCCATTTTCGGGCCCCGGTATCCAGATAGAAGCGCCAGAATGCGTCCCAATGTTCGCTGCGGATTTCGCCTCCGGTCAGCAAGCGAATTTCGATCCCCTCCTGCGCCGCGGCCCGTTCCTTGCGCAGATTCTTCCGCTTGGCCGATGACAGTGCAGCCAAGAAGTCGTCGAAACTCGCATAGCCGCGGTTTTCCCAGTGGAACTGGATATCGTTGCGCATCAGCCAGCCTGCCGCCTCGAACAGCGGTACCTGCGCAGGCTCGATGAATGTCGCATGGGCAGAGGACAGCCCTTGCGAGACGCACAGCTGCTCGGCGGCGCGCAGCAGCGGCGCGCCAAGCGCCGGATCGCGCGAGAGCAGGCGTGGTCCGGTTGCCGGAGTGAACGGTACCGAGATCTGCAGTTTGGGATAATAGCGACCGCCCGCGCGGTGCCAGGCATCGGCCCAGCTTTGATCGAACACGTATTCGCCCTGGCTGTGGGTCTTGATATAGGCTGGCAGCGCTGCTGCGAGCCGACCATTCTCTCCATCGAGCAAAAGCGGCGCAGGCTGCCAGCCGCTGCTTCCCCCGGTGCTGCCCGAATCCTCGAGTGCGCTGAGAAACGCGTGGCTGACAAAGGGGTTGCCGCCGTCAGTCAGCGCGTCCCATTGGTCCTGAGGAATGTCGCTGACCGAAGTCTCCAGCCGGACGGTGAATTCGCTGCGGCTCACACCACCCCCGCGCCCTCGGCGATCGGCGCGTCGGCATGCAGGGCTGCGGTTTCGCGCAAGTCCGCGCTGCGCACGGTCCAGGTGATCACCGGCAGGCCGCGCCGGCGCTGCGCTGCGGCGAAACGGCTGGGCAGGTCGCGCACATCGTAAGCGAGGAAATCGGGGCTGGCGTTCCACAGCCACAGGCGTCGGCGCAAGCGGCCCAGCAGGGTGTGGTCGTTCTCTTCGGTGATGACCAGCCCGCGAACGGTTAGCGGAGCATGGATTTTGAACCATTTCGGCACACGCGGGTCGAAGCTCATCACCGCATGTTGCCCCTGATAGCCCTCCAGCACACGGCGGACCGCGAGGCACAAGGCAGACACACGCGTCTCGGCGCGCGATTTGACTTCGATCAGCAGCGGCACGTTCCCCGCCACCTGATCCAGCACCTGACGCAAGTTTGGGATGCAGTCATCGCTGCCAGAAAGACGGATCGTCGCCAGCTGCGCCGCGCTGCGCTGGATAACCGGGCCGGTCTCCGATGTCAGCCGGTCAAGCTCCCAATCGTGGAACACCATCGCCTGGCTGTCGGACGAACGCTGCACGTCGCACTCGATGCCCATGCCGCGCGCGATGGCTTTGGCAAAGGCAGTCGGCGAGTTTTCCGGTGCGCCCGGTCCATGCAAGCCGCGATGGGCATAAGCCCAGCCGCCGATCCAGCCGACCCTTTCAGGATCAGGCGCCGGCGCAAAACGGCGATCAAGCGGGGCGAACAGCGACAATGGCATCAACCTCCACCGCGGCGCCGAGCGGCAGCACCGGCACGCCCACGGCACTGCGGGCGTGCTTGCCGGCCTCGCCAAACACTGCCGCCATCAGTTCCGAAGCGCCGTTGGCGACCTTGGGCTGATCGGTGAAATCGCTGGTGGAGCATACGAATGCGCCGAGCTTCACCACCCGCTCAACCCGCGAAAGCGAGCCCAGTGCGGCCTTGAGCTGCGCCAGGATCATCAGGCCGCAGGCGCGCGCCGCGTCATAGCCCTCGCCGATGGTCACGTCTTCGCCCAGCCGGCCCTTGACCAGCACATTGTCAATGAACGGCAATTGCCCCGAGACATGCGCGAGGCCGCCCGCAATCACCACCGGCACATAGGCGGCGACAGGCGCGGCGGGCTCAGGCAGCACAAGGCCAAGCTCGGCCAGTTTCGCTTCGATTTCAGCGTCAGTCATCACGGTCGGAATAGATCCTGTCCATCAGCCAGGGCAAGGCGCCCGTCCAGTCGTCGATCCGGGCGTGAGCATGCCCGGCCTTGTGCGCGCAGGCAATGTGCTGCGCAATCGAAGGCTCGCCGCACAGATGGAGCCGGCCAACGTGGGGGGCAATTTCGGCGACCGAGTCATGATGCTGGGCCAGATCATCGATGAAGATCGCCCGGCTGGGGCGATACTCATCCAGAATCGCCTGCAGCGCCGGACCCTTGGGGCCCTGGTTGGTATAGACCTTGAGATCGAGGCCATGTTCCGCCAGCTGGCGGCGGCGCGGTTCCTGGCGATGATCGTTGAGGTTGGTCAGCACCACGACATCGGCATGGCTGCCAAGCTCGATCATCGCCGCGACCGATCCGTCTATCGGCATCTGCCGGCCCATCTCGGTATCGAAAAACAGGTTGAGCAGCGGCCAGACCTCCTGCGGATCGACCTGCGCGCCGGTATCGCGCCGGGTCATCGCCTTGTGGAACTCGTTGCCGTTCAGGCTGAAATCGATCCCGTGCGCCTCGCCCAGCCAGTCGCGAAACGGCGCGATCATGTGGAGCAGGACCTCGTCGCAGTCCGAGATAATCAGCGGGCGGCTCATGCCCCGAGCCTTTCGCGCGCGCCGGCAATGTCGCCCGGCGCAACGCCCAGCGCATCGGCGGCGGCCAGCAGATCGGGCTCATGCGCGCAAAGAAATTCGAGCACCGCGCCCAGCATCGCCGGATCGCCGAGGCCTGCGCGCAATTCGTCGGGCGATAACCCCGTCAGCGACAGGAATCGCTCGGCGCGCGGCTCGTCGCCAAGCAGCCAGCCCAGCGCCGACAGTGTCAGCGCCTCAGGGTCAACGGGGGATGGACGGTCGCGCAGAATTGCCAGATACCTTCAATATTGCCTAGGGTTCACGCATGGCAAAGCGAATCCTCGTTGTCGAGGACAACGATCTCAATCGCAAACTGTTCTGCGATGTCCTGCGCAGTCAGGGCTTCACTGTCGAGCCCGTCGCCGACGGGCTGGAGGCGCTGGGCAAGGCGCGCGAATTTGTGCCGAACCTGATCATCATGGATATCCAGATGCCCAATGTCTCGGGGCTCGACCTGATCGAACTGGCGAAAGCCGATCCGCTGCTGCGCCATATTCCGGTGCTGGCCGTCACCGCCTATGCCGGCAAGGGCGACGAAGAGCGCATCCGGCAGGCAGGCGCCGACAGCTACCTCGCCAAGCCGGTTTCGATCCAGCCGTTCATGGCGGCAGTGCGGGGGTTGCTGGAGTAGCGAGGCTGAAAGGAGGGGGAAACGACCATGAACATTCGAGTTTATTCCTTTGTTGCCGCGACGATCTTGCTGTGTGGTTGCAAGACCGCTGCAACAGGCGAAGATTTAAGTCTGGCGAGGATGCTGGCGGGCCAGTCCGCAAAGCAAGGAAGCGAACTTGCCAAGGCCGTGGCCGAAGCTGACGCCCATCCGCTAGGTAGCCAAAAGAACCCGGTCCGGGTATCGATGCCCGTTGGCGAACGGGCTTATCTCGGTAGCCTTCGCTGCATGCAAGGATCAACCCCCGCGTTCGACCGACAGGGTAGCGGTGGCGCAGGTCCATTCGGCAATATCGTTGATTTCTATCGGGTAACCTGTCCTGGCGCCGAGCCGTTGACTGTTGTGATGGACATGTATCACAAAGATCATGTCGAAACCCGTGCCGTCCCCGGATTTACCTTGGCGCCCTAAAAGGACGGGGAGCAATCGGCCAAGTCAGCATGCTTTAAGCAAATGGGAGAGAGAGGATGACCGAAGACGGGCTCCAACAGTTATTCGACTACAAGGACATCATCGAGCTCAAGGCCCGCTTCGGCCGCCTCGCCGATGCCAAGGACTGGGAAGGCTTCAAGAACGTCTTCAGCGCCGACTGCACTTTCGACCTCGGCGGCGGCCAGATCATGCACGGCGGCGAGACCTATGCCTATGCCGTGCGCGACATGCTGGAGGGCGCAGTCTCGCTCCACCGCTTCTCTATGCCCGAGATAACCTTCCTCAGCCCTACCGAGGCCGAGGGCATCTGGGTGCTGCATGACTACAACGTCTGGCCAAGCGATCCCGAGACCGGCGAACGCTGCGGCTACAATGGCCATGGCCGCGAGTATGAAACCTACCGCAAAATCGATGGCGCGTGGAAAATCACCAGCTGGCGGCTGCGCTATGACCGGCTCGATCCGCTGCCGCGGGAGCCTTTGCCGGCGACGATTTTGGGCGGTCCGGAGGCGCTGCGGGATCAGGCGTATATTGCGGCGGTGGTGAGGCCTTGGGGGTATTGGTGATGCGGCTTAGGCTGGCCATTTGGGGGT
>CAXNKI010000002.1:0-15468 GCA_964202645.1 Alphaproteobacteria bacterium
GAGAGCCTTGCGGAGCTGCTTGGTTTTGGTCGGGTCCTTCAGCAGCACCCGGCGCAGGATTTCCGGCGCAAAATTGGGCAGGCCGGTGAAGCGGATCTTGTTGCTCTCGGACAATGTATCGCCGACGCGCAAGGTGCCGTGGTTGGGAATGCCGATGATGTCGCCCGCTTCAGCGGTGTCGGCGATCTCGCGGTCCTGTGCGAAAAACAGGATCGGCGAATGGATCGCCATCGGCTTGCCGCTGCCCGATGGCGTCAGCTTCATGCCGCGCTTGAACGTACCCGAGACCAACCGCATGAAGGCAATCCGGTCACGGTGCTGCGGGTCCATATTGGCTTGCACCTTGAAAATGAAGCCAGTGACTTCCTTGCCATCGGGGCTGACCTCTCCCGCGTCGCTCGGCTGCGGGCGCGGCGGCGGGGCCAGTCCTGCTATCGCGTCGATCAGTTCGGCCACACCGAAATTCTTCAGCGCCGAGCCGAAATAGACCGGGGTGAGGTCGCCGTTGCGGTAGGCCTCAAGATCGAATGCGGGATAGCCGCCGCGCGCCAGTTCCACTTCACCGGCAATGTCGGCGGGCAGATCGTCGGCATCACGCTTGCCCAGGAATTCGCGGCTGTCGCCCTCGGGCCGGCTGGTGAGCCCGGTGCCAAAGTCGAGCACACCCCGGAACACCCCACCCATGCCGACTGGCCAGGCCATCGGGCAGACATCGAGCGCGAGCGCGTCGGCCACTTCGTCCATCAGGTCGAACGGCGAGCGGCCCTCGCGGTCGACCTTGTTGATAAAAGTGATGATCGGCACCGAGCGCAAGCGGCAAACCTCGAACAGCTTGCGGGTCTGCGGCTCGATGCCTTTGGCCGCATCGATAACCATGATTGCGGAATCGACGGCAGTCAGCGTGCGATAGGTGTCTTCGGAAAAGTCCTCGTGGCCCGGCGTATCGAGCAGGTTGAAGGTAATCCCCTGCCGCTCGAACGTCATCACGCTCGAAGTGACCGAAATCCCGCGCTGTTGCTCGATCTTCATCCAGTCCGACCGCGCACGGCGCGCTTGCCCCCGCGCCTTGACCTCGCCGGCGAGATGAATCGCGCCGCCTTGCAGCAGCAGCTTCTCGGTCAGCGTGGTCTTGCCCGCGTCTGGGTGGGAGATGATGGCGAAGGTGCGGCGATTGGACATGGCTGCGGCCCATAGCGAGGGCTTGCCGCAAGGCCAAGCGCCTTGGCTTGTCCGGCCCGCGATAGGCCGTATTGGTGTTGTCAGGGGTAGAGCTGGCTGCTCTACATGGGCAGCAGGCTGACGCATCTCAATCAGGGGCTCTCCTGGTAAGGATAATCCGATGAGCTTCGTAAAACCGTCTTTCGACCTTTCAGGAAAAGTTGCCTTCGTGACCGGGGGCACTCGGGGCATCGGCCGCTCAATCGCATTGGGCCTGGCGAGCGCGGGAGCCGCTGTGGCGATTGCCGGGCGCGACGTTGAAAAGGCTGCCGAAGTTGTTGCCGAGATCAAGGCAATGGGCGTTGAGGCATTTGTTGTGGCAGTCGACGTCACAAAGCGCGAAATGCTCGCGGGTGCCATTGCACAGGCCGAAGCCGAGCTCGGCCCGCTGGACATCCTCGTCAACAATGCAGGAAATGCTGACGTCTCCGGTGGCATCCTCAACCAGAGTGAAGAGGGCTGGGACCGGACCGTGGCCACCCATCTCGATGCCACATTCCTGCTTTCCAGGCTCGCGGCACAATCAATGCAAAAGCGCGGTGGCGGCAAGATCATCAATCTGGGCAGCATATACTCGTTCTTCGGTGCCGGGGCGTTGCCTGCCTATGGCGCTGTCAAGGGCGCAATCATTCAGTTGCCCAAGGCCATGGCGGTGGAGCTGGCGGTCCACAACATCCAGGTCAACGCCATCGCACCCGGCTGGATCGAGACCGACATGACGCACATTGTACAAGCCGATCCCGACTGGTCGGGCTTCAACGCCATGCTGATGGCGCGCACCCCGGCTGGTCGCTGGGGCCAGGCTGACGAAATTGCAGGTGCAGCGGTGTTCCTGGCGAGCCCGGCCGCCCAGTTCGTCACCGGCGCGACCTTATACGTGGACGGCGGCTATTCGGCATTCTGATGCGCCGCATAACCTTGCCGGATCAGCCGCGCAGCACTGCCCCAAGCTTGCCCGCAGCGGCAGTCACCCGCTCTGCAATGGCTTTCAGTTCAGCTTCGTCGTAGCTCTTCTCGCCCGGCTGGAGTGTGACCTCCACCGCCAGTGACTTTTGCCCATCGGGCACACCCTGCCCCCGGAAATCATCGAAAAGCCTTGCGGCAGCGATGTTCGCCTTGTCCGCGCCTTTGACCACGCGGACCAGATCGCCCGCCGGCAATTCCGCCGGCACCAGAAAGGCAAAATCGCGCATCACGACCTGCAGAGCGGGCGGCGCATAGCTGGTCCGCGCGAACGTTGCTGCGCCTCTCTTGCCGGGTATGGCATCAAGAAACAGCTCGGCCACGGCAACCGCCGTGTCGATATCAAATTGCCTTAACAATGCCGGATGCAGAATGCCGAAACGCGCGAGCACGTTTTTCGGGCCAAGCCGCAATGTGGCCGACTGTCCCGGATGGAACTGTTGTCCCGCCTCGCCCATTACCTGGAGACTATCCACCGGCGCACCCGCTTCCGCCAGCAGCGCCAGAGCCTCCGCCTTGGCATCGAAAGCATCGAACTGCGCCGCTTTGCCGCTAGCCCAGCCCCGCGCAGTCTTCTCGCCCGCCAGCACCACCGCGATCGACAGGCGCTCGTCGCTGGTGCCGCTTTCTCCGCGCAAATAGCGACGCCCGATCTCGAACAGCCGCACGCCCGCCGCGCCGCGATCAAGATTGCGTTTTGCCGCGCTGAGCAGGCCGGGAAGCAAGGAAGGCCGCATCGCCTTCATATCCTCGCTGATCGGGTTTGACAGCACCCAGAGGCCACCGTTTCCGTCCGCAAAGGCATTGGCTTCGGCTTCGGGCAGGAACGACCATGTCACTGCCTCATGGCTGCCTCGTGCCGCAGCTGCACGGCGCAGACGGCGCTCAAGCTTCTGCGCGGGCGTCGCCGTGGGCCTCGCCACGCCATCTGCGCGCGGCAGCGGCACGCTGGTGACATTGTCCAGCCCATGGATGCGAATCACTTCCTCGACGATGTCCGCTGCGCCGTCGATGTCGGGCCGCCAGCCGGGGGTAGTGACGCTCCAGTCGCCCCCAACCGCAAAGCCCAGCGCTTCGAGGATCCGTTTCTGTTCGACTTCGGGCACGGCAACGCCGCCCAGCGATGCGGCAAGCGCCGGATCATAGGCCACCACTTTCGCGCTTGACGGCGGTGTGCCCGCGCGCACCACTTCGGAAGCCTCGCCGCCACACAGGCCAAGGATCATCGCGGTGAGATAGTCCATGCCCCGGTCGAGAAACTGCGGATCGACTCCGCGCTCAAACCGGCTGCGCGCATCCGAAGTGAGATTGAGCATGCGCCCGGTAGCGGCAATGCCCTGGGGATCGAAATAGGCGACCTCCAGCAAGACATCAGTCGTCTCGTCAGAGCAGCCCGAATGCTCGCCGCCCATGATCCCGGCGATGTCGTGAACCTGCGCGTCGTCGGCGATCACGGTCATGCTGGCATCGAGCGCATAGTCCTTGCCATTCAGCGCCAGCACGGTCTCGCCGGGCCGGGCCTTGCGCGCCACGACCGCGCCGCTCAGCTTTGCCATATCATAGACATGCGCCGGCCGCCCATGCGCCAGCATCACCGCGTTGGTGATGTCGACCAGCGCCGAGATCGACCGCTGCCCCGCCGCCTTGAGGCGCGTTTGGAGCCAGTCTGGCGATGGACCGTTCTTCACGCCCCGGATCACCCGGCCATAAAACGCCGGGCAGCCGAGGGCATCATCGGTGCGTACTTCTAACGGGCAGGGGAAACTGCCAGGAACATGTTTGACGTCGATCGGCACCATCGTGCCCAGCCCCGCCGCCGCCAGATCGCGCGCGATGCCATAAACCCCCATGCAATCGGGCCGGTTGGGCGTGATCGAAACATCGAACACCGGATCGGAACCGGCGTAGGCAGCATAGTCCGAGCCAACCGGCGCATCAGCTGGCAGCTCAATGATGCCATCATGGTCATCACCCAGCTCCAGCTCGCGGGTGGAGCACATCATGCCGTTCGATTCCACGCCGCGCACTGAAGCCTTTTTCAACTCCATGCCATTCGCCGGCACCACCGCGCCGGGCAAGCCCAGTACACCGACAAGGCCAGCCCGCGCATTAGGCGCGCCACAGACGACTTGGAGCGGAACGACATCCCCTGCGTCCACAGTGAGCACCTGCAATTTGTCGGCATCGGGATGACGGTCTGCGGTCAGCACCTTGGCGACGCGGAACCCGGCCAGCTTTTCAGCCGGATCGTCAACGCTTTCGACTTCCAGCCCGATGGCATTGAGCTTGGCGGCGATTGCCGCGACATCTGCCTGGGTATCGAGATACTGCCGCAGCCATGAGAGAGTGAACTTCATGCTGACGTCCCCACTCCAGCCGAGAGAGTCGGCACATCGAGCGCCGAAAAGCCGTAATGGGCCAGCCAGCGGACATCGCCGTCAAAGAAGGCGCGCAGATCGTTCATTCCGTATTTGAGCATCGCCAGCCGGTCGACGCCGACACCGAAAGCAAAGCCCTGCCATTCATCAGGATCGAGCCCACCGGCCTCCAGGACTCGGGCATTCACCATTCCCGAGCCAAGCAGCTCCATCCAGCTGTGCCCCGGCTCATCGCCGCTGCCGCCGACCACGCGCCGGCCATCGACGAATGAATAGCCGGTATCCACCTCGACCGAAGGTTCGGTGAAAGGGAAATAAGAGGGCCGCAGCCGCAGTACGATATCGTCGCGCTCAAAGAAGGCCTTCAGCAGGGTTTCCAGCGTCCATTTGAGATGGCCAAGGTGGATTCCCTTGTCGATGACGAGGCCTTCGATCTGGTGGAACATTGGCGTGTGCGTCGCGTCGCTGTCCGACCGGTAGACCCGGCCCGGAGCGATGATGCGCAAGGGCGCGCCCTGCTCAAGCATCGTTCTTATCTGCACAGGCGAGGTATGCGTGCGCAGCAGCATTTCCTCGCCTGCCGCGTTGCGGTCGGGGAAATAGAACGTGTCGTGCATCGCGCGCGCGGGATGGCTTTCCGGCATGTTGAGCGCGGTGAAATTGTGCCAGCCGTCCTCGATTTCCGGGCCGGTGGCGACGGCAAAGCCGAGATCGGCGAATAACTCTGCCAGCTCATCCATCACCTGGCTTACAGGATGAACCGTTCCGCGCGGGACTTCGGGCGCAGGCAGGCTGAGGTCGATGGTCTCGCCGGCTAGGCGGGCCTCAAGGACTGCACTTTCCAGTGCGGCCTTGCGTGCCGCGAGCGCCTCGGTGACAGCTTCGCGCAAGGCATGAATTTTCGGCCCCGTGGTCTGGCGCTCCTCAGGGCTCATGCTTCCCAGCGACTTCAGCAGCGCCGAGATCGAACCCTGCTTGCCCAGAAACTCAACGCGCAGCACCTCAAGGCCGTCGAGCGCAACCGCCGCGCCAATCCGGGCCAGCGCCTCATCCCTCATGCCTGCGTAGTCCACTCGAATGCCATCCGCGATTGCCGTCCAAGCGCCGCCCCATAGGGCCCGAAGCCGCGTTTCGCAATCAGCGCCTTTGCGCGTGGCCCTCCGGTCCATCAAGCGTCTGCACCGCCGATCCCGCCATGCGTTCGCGCTCGCGCATCACTGCGCCGATCAGCGGCTTGGGCAGCGCGGCATACTGGGTGGGGGTCATCCCCATGAACTGGCGGCAATCGCGCACGAATTGCGCCTGGTCATGATAGTTATCATCGATTGCGCCGATCCATTTGAGCGAGGGATCGAGCATGAACTGCGAGAGACTGCGCATGAAGCGTTGACGGCGCAGCAGCAGCTTGGGCGAAAAGCCGAAGGCGCGGGCACAGACTCGCTCGACGGTGCGCTGGCTGACCCCGACGCGCGCGACCAGCTGGCCGACAGAGCCGATCTCGGGGTCAACGAGCGCGGCATGAATCGCCGTGATGCGCGCCTCGTCAGCCACCGGCTCGCCGAGACGCTCCATGAAGAAGGCGGCGATGCGGCCATATTCGGCCTGGTGATCGGGCGCGGGGCCATAAAGGCCATCGGCCAGCGGTCGAAATTGGGCGAAGGCGGGGTCGCCCATCCCGTCGCGCACGCAGTCGGCATAGGTGGCCGCCGGCACGCCGACGAATTTTGCCCAGCCAAGCGGCAAAAGGCCGATCCCCCACATCCGCGTTGATCCGCCGGCAAATCGCACCGCTTGCGAACTGGGGCCGGTCACCGGGAAGTGCGTTCCCGCAACATGCTGGCCATCCAGCGACCACGCCTCGGGCCAATCGCCTTTGTGAATGCGCAGGTTCGCCCACTCGGGCATCAGGTGGTCCTCGAGCCGCTCGCCGTCCGGAACCGACCATTCGACATGGTAGAATGTGGTGAAATAACGCCGCAGGGCCTCCGGGGGCGGATGGAACCGCACCTGCACCTGAAACTGCTGCAACACCCGAATGGCCCCCACTGTTGATGGCAGTCTACAGCACTCGCAGCCAGGATTGAACAAGTCATTGATGGCAGGCAAAAAAAGAGGCGAGACCGGTGAAACCGGCCACGCCTCTTTTTGCTATGCGATACCGGAAATCAGGCTGGAAGCGCTGCTTTCGCCTGAGCGATCACCGAAGCGAACACGCCGCCTTCGTTCATCGCCAGATCGGCCATGGCCTTGCGGTCCAGCTCGATGCCGGCCAGCTTGGTGCCGTGAATGAACTGCGAATAGGTGAGCCCTTCAGCGCGCACGGCTGCGTTGATCCGCTGGATCCACAGTGCGCGGAAAGACCGCTTCTTCACCTTGCGATCGCGATAGGCATACTGGCCGGCCTTTTCGACCGCCTGCCGCGCGACGCGGATGGTATTCTTGCGGCGGCCGCGATAACCCTTGGCCTGCTCGAGAATATTCTTGTGCTTGGCGCGGGTGGTTACACCCCTTTTGACACGTGCCATAATTCAGTACTCCGTTTTCTGCTCAACCGAGCCCGTAGGGCGCCCACTTCTTGATCACCTTTGCATCTGCATCGGAAATCACGTCGGCTCCGCGGTGCTGGCGGATGTACTTGGCATTGTGGCTCATCAGGCGGTGGCGCTTGCCAACGGCCCCGTGCTTGATCTTGCCAGTGGCAGTGAGCTTGAAGCGCTTCTTCACGCCGCTCTTGGTCTTGAGCTTGGGCATTTTCGTCTCCTTGGTTGCGACGCGAAGGACCGGCCCTGGCAGCCCTTGATAGCCAGGCAGGCCCCACTTCACGTGTCGGCGAAGCGGCGGTCTTTAGTTGCACAAACCAAGGAAAGCAAGCCTAACGCGCAGAACTCTGCCGCGCCGCCGCCCGGCCTATCTCGGCCAATTCCTGCGCAAGGAGCAGTTCGGCGTTCTGGCTGCTCGTCAGCAAGGCGGCATGCAGCGCGGTCAGCCGCGCAATCAGCCGCTCGAGTCGCTTCCCCCGCCAGCGCGCCAGTTGGACGCCGATATCGCGTTTGTCCTTCCAGAAGATGCGCCGCGCCGCCGCTTCCGATTCGATGAGCCGGGCCGCATCATCTCGAGGCCCTAATTTGGCGGCCAGCGCGCCCAGCTGCGCCGCGCGGCGTTCGAATGCCAGCAGCAAGCCCACCGGATTGAGCCCCAGTTCGCGCATGCGCCGCAGCTCGCTGGGTATCTTGCGGATCTCGCCTGCCAGAACCGCGTTGACCAACGCGGCAAAGCCATCTTCCTCGTTGCTGGCGCCAATCGCGTCGATATCGGCAGAAGTGACGCTGCGCGGGCTTTCGGGCCCGGCATCGAGATAGAGCGCGAGCTTGGTCACTTCGCTGCGCGCCAGCCGCGTGTCGAGCCCTGCGGCGCGCGCCAACCGCTCGGCGAGGTCATCGCCCATGCGCAGGCCCGCAGCGCCCGCCATGTCGCGCACCGCCGAGGCGACGGCGCGCAGCTCGGGAGGGTGGAACATGGCGACCAGCGAATCTGCCCGGGGCTCCAGCAGCTTGGCGATACGCGACTTGTCGCTGGCGCCGGAAGCGACGATCAGCACCGGGCACGGCGCGGCATCGCCATCCATTTCGCCCGAAAGCAGCACCTCGACAGCGGCAAACACATCGTCGCCAGCCGCGCGCACATAGATATGACGGTCACCACCGAACAGCGAGGAAGAACGAGCTTCATCGCCAAGGCGCACCGGATCGCGTTTCAGATCGCCGCCCGAAAGTTCGATCCGTTCGCCGACATCGCCAAGCAGGGAAATGATTCGCTCTGCCGCGTCCGCCGCGCCGGCTTCGTCAGGTCCGCAGAAATAAAACACCCTTGCCGCCGCCGCCGCCTTTGGGGCGGCGCTGGCGAAATCGCGCTGGGTTGCTTTCACTTGGCTTCGCGCAGCTGCAGCGCGATAGTCGTGACAATGCGGTCCGCGACATCGCGGGAAAGGTTTTCAAGCGCGGTGTTTTCCGCCGCGATGGTGGCATATTCGGAACTGACGACATCGATGCCCGCATCGGACCCGGCGGTAGCATCCAGCACGATGTTGCCGTTCTCCAGATCGACCAGCTGATAGCGCGCGCGCAAGGTCCGCCGCTCGCGCCCGATGGTGTCGTCCGAGAGCAGGCCGAGGCCTTCGAGCCTGTCATCGAGCCGCACATCGAGCCGGTAACGCGTCGCGCCGGTGCTGCCGCCAGCCTGCAGCCGGTCAGTCAGCGCATTGCGCATCAGCCAGCCAGCCCGGCCCTCGATCGGCGAAATGTCGATCGAGGCCAGCCCTTGCGCCACCGCGCCGCTGCCGCCGCCGGCATACATCGGCTGAAGCCCGCAGGCGGCGAGCAACAGCGGAAGCAAGGCGGCGAGGCGCTTCATGCCCAGATTCCTAGGCAACAAGATTAACCAATCGGTCGGGCACGACGATCACCTTTTTGACGGGTTTGCCTTCGAGCGCACGCTGCACCTTGTCGCTGGCAAGGGCAAGCGCCTCCAGCTCTTCCTTGCCGGTGCCCTTTGCCACCGTGATCGTGTCGCGCAGCTTGCCCATGACCTGGATCGCCACAGTCACTTCATCGTCGATCAGCATCGCGGGATCAAAGCTCGGCCAGGCCTCATTCGAAATCAATTCCGCATCCGGCCAGCGCTCGTGCAGCGATTCCTCGGCAAGATGCGGCATCATCGGCGCGATCATCAGGCGCAGCTTGTAGATCGCATCCGAGCGGGTGGAGGAGAGCGGCGCTTTCTCGATGGCCCCGGTCAGCTCATATATCCGCGCGACGGCCTTGTTGAAACTCAGCGCCTCGATGTCGGCAGCCACGGCTGCGACAGTCTGGTGCAACTTGCGTTCGAGCGCGATGTCGTTGTTTGCATCGGCCCCTGCCCCGCCCGCGCCGATCTGTCCGAACAGCCGCCAAAGCCGCTGGACGAAGCGCGCGCAGCCCTCGATGCCGGCTTCCGACCATGGCAGGTCGCGTTCAGGGGGCGAATCGGAGAGCATGAACCAGCGGATCGCATCGGCGCCATATGTCGCGACGATCTCGTCGGGATCGACGACGTTCTTCTTCGATTTCGACATCTTGATGACGCGGCCGATGTCGACTGGCGCGCCATCTGCCTTCAACTTTGCCGCATCGCCTTGCTTGTCGACTTCCGCCGGGCTGAAATAGATAGGCTGACCGTTGGCCGGATCGACGCGGCTATAAGTCTCATGCGTCACCATGCCTTGCGTGAACAAGCTGGCGAACGGCTCCTTGATCTTGATTTTGCCGATCCGCTCCAAAGCCCGCGTCCAGAAGCGCGCATAGAGCAAGTGCAGGATCGCGTGCTCGATCCCGCCGATATATTGTTCAACTGGCAGCCAGCGCGCGATCTCGGATTCATCGAAGGGCTTGTCCGCCGGCTGGCTGGCAAAGCGCAGGAAATACCAGGAGCTGTTGACGAAAGTATCGAGCGTGTCGGTCTCGCGCTCCGCCTTGGCGCCGCATGACGGGCAATCGACATGCTTCCACGTCGCGTGACGCACCAAGGGATTGCCCGGCGTCTTGAAATCGACATCCTCCGGCAGCACCACTGGCAAGTCTGACTTTGGCACCGGCACCACGCCGCAGGTCTCGCAGTGGATGAACGGGATCGGCGTGCCCCAATAGCGCTGGCGGCTGACACCCCAGTCACGCAGGCGGTATTGCGTCTCCGCCTCGCCCCAGCCGTCATGCCCCGCCTTGGCGATGATGGCGGCCTTGGCCTCAGGCACGGTCATGCCGGTCATCCAGCCCGAATTCACAAGGCGGCCGGGGCCAGTATAGGCCTCGTCGCTGTCGTATTCGAGCGCCTCATTGTCGCCATCAGCGACCACGCGGTGCACCGGCAGGCCGTATTTGCGCGCGAAATCAAGGTCGCGCTGGTCGTGCGCCGGGCAGCCGAAAACCGCGCCAGTGCCATAGTCCATCAGCACGAAATTGGCGACATAGACCGGCAGGTGCCAGTCCGGATCGAGCGGGTGCTCGACCGAAAGCCCAGTGTTGAAACCCAGCTTCTCGGCGGTTTCCAGCTCCGCCGCGGTGGTCCCGCCACGCTTGCAGGTCGCGATGAACTCTTGCAGCTCGGGCGCGTTTGCGGCCAGAGACGCGGCAAGCGGATGATCCGCCGCGATGGCCACAAAACTCGCGCCAAAGAGGGTGTCGGGCCGGGTGGTGTAAACTTCGATGCCGTCCTGGGTCCCGGCCAGCCTGAACGTGCAGCGCAGTCCCTGGCTCTTGCCGATCCAGTTTTCCTGCATCGTGCGGACTTTTTCGGGCCAGCCATCGAGCGTTGAGAGCCCTTCCAGCAGTTCCTCGGCAAAGTCGGTGATCTTGAGGAACCACTGGCTCAGCTTGCGCTTTTCCACCAGCGCGCCCGAGCGCCAGCCGCGCCCGTCGATTACCTGTTCGTTGGCCAGAACGGTCATGTCGACCGGGTCCCAGTTGACTGCGCTTTCCTTTCGGTAAACCAGCCCGCCGGCATAAAGATCGAGGAACAGTGCCTGTTCGTGGCCGTAATATTCGGGCTCGCAAGTCGATATCTCGCGGCTCCAGTCGAGCGCGAAGCCGAGCCGCTGCAATTGCGCCTTCATGTTAGCAATGTTCTCGCGGGTCCAGCCGCCGGGATGGACGCCCTTTTCCATCGCGGCATTTTCCGCTGGCATGCCGAAAGCGTCCCAGCCCATCGGATGCAGCACTTCGAAGCCCTGCATGCGCTTGTAGCGCGCCAGCACATCGCCCATCGTATAGTTGCGAACATGGCCGATGTGGATGCGCCCCGATGGATAGGGAAACATCTCCAGCACAAAGCTACGTGGCTTGTCGGACGTATCATCGGCGCGGAATGTCTGGCGTTCGTCCCAGACGCGCTGCCAGCGCCCGTCGGCCTGCGACGGATCGAAACGCTCGGTCATGCGGAAATCAGCCGCCGACGGCGTTGCGCCGCAGGTCGCGCGCCTTGGTAAGGATGATGTCTTCAAGCCGCTGGACGGTCGCTGCCTGCACCGGGGCATTTACCCAATCACCACCCTGGGCGATCTGACGGCTGGCCGAAACGCGCAAGGCATCGGCGCGCAAGTCCTGATCGAGAATGGTCACCGATACCTTGACCCGCTCGCCGGGATTGGCGGGGTTGGCATACCAGTCCGTGACGATCACACCGCCGGCGCTGTCGCTCTGCAGCAATGGCATGAACGACAGCGCATCAAGGCTGGCACGCCACAAATAGGCGTTGACCCCGATCTGCGACACGCTGGAAGCTGCAAGTTGCATCTTCGCCTTGCGGTTGCCGCCGCCGCAGCCGGCCAGTGTCAGCGCCAGCATGGCGGCGATGCCGATCTTCATCGGAAGGCTGAACTTGCGGGTGCCGTTATGCATACTGGCTGTCATCGTGTCGGTTCCGGATCATGGTTTAGTGTCTCTATAGCCGCCGTTGCCATTGCGGCAAGGGGTAGGCAGCGCAGACTGGCCACAGGCTATCCCGGCACTTAATGCTGGCTGAATGTGCACGGCTGCACCGGCCTGGATGATTTCGGTTCGGGAATCGCGCAGCTTCTGGCATGATAAGGCTACATTCAGCTTTTCACCGGCATTTCTGCCGGCGGTCAATCAGCCTGCGATTCGTGATTCGGCGGGCGGCAGAGTTCATTCGGGAGCACGCACAATGGCGAGCATCAGTCGGGGTCAGGGGGGAATGGCAGCGGGAGCATTGCTCGCCGGCGCCGTCAGCCTGCTTGCCCTGCCCAGCGCCGTGCTTGCTTTCACAAGCGGCTTTGCCACCAAGGCACCGCGGCCGAGCGCCGAACCTGAAGCCAGCGCCATGCCTGCCTCGCGGCTGGCCGCACGGCTGGCGCCGTCGCTGCCAGTGCAATCGCTTGGCAAAGGACAGATGTTCCGCTTCACCCCCGCCGGCAATGCCAACCGGACCACTCGGTCGGTCACGGTCGCAGTCCGGGTCGATGCCTCGGCGGTGCGCGGCATCCTGGTGCGCGGGACCTTGCCACAGGCAAGCCAGCCAGGCGTTGCGGCGGTGCAGATTTCGCCGACCGCTTTCAATCTCGGCGTGTCGCGCGGTTTTCATAGCTTTGCCCCGGCGATCATTGCCCCGGCTGACGGGCGCAAGACGGATGCTCCCGATCTCGGCAAGTTCTCGCTGGCGCAAGCCGGCAGCAGCGATCCCTCGCGCTTCAGCCCGCGCATCGTGCTCGACCAGAAGGAGCCGACCGGCCGCGCGCCGCGCACATTCTCCGATACAGCCGACCGGGTCGATCTGGGCGGGGCCTATCGGCTTGGCCGCAACATCGATGTCACCGCAGGGGTGCGCTATTCGCAGGAGCGCGACCGGCTGAGGCCGCTGACAGACGGCAAGAAAGACAACCAGGCCGTTTACCTCGGAACGCAATTCCGCTTTTGAATCGCCGCGTTGGCCGCTAGCTTTCCTGCGGGCGGAGCAGGAAGGATGAAGGCACGATGGCGCGCGTAGCGATTGTTACCGGGGGTACCCGGGGTATCGGCGAGGCAATCTGCCTTGCTCTCAAGGACCAGGGGTTTGCTGTCGCGGCCAACTATGGCGGCAATGCCATAAAGGCGCGCGAATTCACCGCGGCCCAAGGCATTCCGGCCTATCAGTGGGACGTTGGCGACCATCAGGCTTGCCTCGATGGTTGCGCGCAGGTCGAATCGGACCTTGGCCCGATCGATGTCGTGGTCAACAATGCGGGCATCACCCGCGATAGTGTGCTTCACAAGATGAGCTTCGATGACTGGAACGAGGTCATGCGGATCAACCTGGGCGGCTGCTTCAACATGGCCAAGGCGACCTTTCCCGGCATGCGCGAGCGGGGCTGGGGGCGGATCGTCAACATCGGCTCAATCAATGGCCAGTCCGGCCAATACGGCCAGGTCAACTATGCCGCCGCGAAGTCCGGTATCCACGGTTTCACCAAGGCGCTGGCGCAGGAAGGGGCGAAATTCGGCGTGACGGTCAACGCGATCGCGCCGGGCTATATCGACACTGACATGGTCGCCGCCGTGCCTGCCCAAGTGCTGGAAAAAATCGTCGCCAAGATACCCACTGGCCGGTTGGGACAAGCCAGCGAAATTGCGCGCGGCGTGGCGTTTTTTGCCTCAGAGAATGCCGGCTTCGTTACCGGATCGACGATGTCAATCAATGGCGGGCAGCATATGTATTGATCCTTCGACAAGCTCAGGATGAGCGGCCGTTGTGATTGACCAAATTTCCCAACCCCGCTCGGCCTGAGCCTGTCGAAGGCCCTTGCGCAACCTCGGCCCCCAATGACCACCCCTTATCACCCCCCGATCAAGCGCTCGGTCGAGATCGCCGGACACAAGACCTCGATCAGCCTCGAACCCTTGTTTTGGAACTTGCTCAAAGCGGCCGCCGCGCGTGAGGGCATTCCGATCAATGCTCTCATCGCGCGGATCGATGTGGATCGTATGGCGGCAGAGACCCCGCCTGGCCTCGCCAGCGCGGTGCGGTTGTGGCTCGCCTCACAACTGGGTGAGCAGCAACCCGGCTAACGCTGCCGCGCCCAGCACTTCCATCACGCCCCGTTTGAACCTGAACAGCAGCAACACTGCGCCAAGACCGATCACCGCCGCACGCCAATCCAGACTGGTGACATCAGGCAGGCCGAACACCTCGGCTTCCGGCCGGGCAAACAGCACGTGCACCGCAAACCACAGCGCCAGATTGGCAATCACACCCACGACAGCCGCAGTGATCGCCGCGAGCCCGGCTTGCAATGCAGGCACCCGCTCCAGCCGGTCCATCCACGGCGCGGCGGCGAAGATCCACAGGAAGCACGGCGCGAACGTCACCCAGGTGGTCAGCCCGGCGCCGAGCAGGCCCGAGGCAAGCGGCGAGAGCACACCCGGATCGCGCCAAGCGGCGAGGAACCCGGTGAACTGGGTGACCATGATCAGCGGCCCGGGGGTGCTTTCCGCCAACCCCAGTCCATCGGCCATTTCGCCCGCCGAAAGCCAGCCGAACTGCTCGACCGACTGCTGCGCCATATAGGCGAGCACCGCATAGGCTCCGCCGAACGTCACCACCGCCAGCTTGGAAAAGAACGCGCCGATATCCCACAGCACCGAGTCGCGGCCCAGCGTAGCGGCGATCAGCGCCATCGGCAGCGCCCAGATCGCCAGCCAGATCAGCACAGTAACCAGTGTCGAGCCGGCCAGCCGCCGCTTGCTCGGCTCATTATCAGGCGCGGGCGCGGCCTTGTGCGCGCCCAACCACTCGGGCTTCTGCGTGCCCACCGCCGCCCCCGCCAGCGCCGCGATCAGGATCACCAGCGGAAACGGCGCATCGAACAGCGCCAGCGCGAGGAAAGCCAGCACGGCGAGCGCCAGCTTGAACGGCGTGCCCAGCGCGCGCCCCGCCACCCGCATCAGCGCCTGCGCGACAATTGCCAGCACCGCCGCCTTGATCCCGAGGAACAGCGCGGCAAACCAGCCCAGCCCCGCCGCCATGACATAGACCAGGCTCAGCGCCAGCATCACCAGAGCGCCGGGAATGACAAACAGCAGCCCCGCCGCCAACCCGCCCTTGATGCCATGCAACCGCCAGCCGATCCAGGTGGCCAACTGCTGCGCCTCTGGTCCGGGGAGCAAATGGCACAGATTGAGCGCCCGCAGGAATGCGCCGGAATCGATCCACTTGCGCTCATCGACCAACTCATGGCTCATCAGCGCGATCTGCCCCGCGGGGCCGCCGAAGCTGAGAAAGCCAATGCGGGTGAATACGCTCACCAGTTCGCGGAATGTGGGCTGGGCCAGCGGAGTGGTCGTGTCAGTCATAAGCGTTCCCATGAGAGGCATGAGTGCCCCTCGAT
>CAXNKI010000003.1:0-13898 GCA_964202645.1 Alphaproteobacteria bacterium
CATCAGACGCGCGATCCGGTGCCGGTTGCTGCCGAGATTGTCATGGGGCTGCAGACGCTGGTGACGCGCCAGTTCAACGCCCACGATCCAGTGGTGGTGACCGTCGCTTCGATCCATGCGGGCAGCACCCACAATGTAATTGCCGATCGCGCGGTGCTGCGCGGCACCATGCGCACCCTCTCTGCCGAACACCGCGAACGGCTTGCGGATGGCATTCGTCTGCTTGCCGCTGGTATCGCCGGGGCGCACGGGCTCACCGCACAAGTGACCATCGAGAAGGGCTTCCCCGTGACAATCTGCGACGCCCGCGCAGTCGATTTCGGCGCGGCGACCGCCACGGCGATGTTCGGCAAGGACGCGTTCCACTTCCTGGCCGATCCGATCATGGGCGCGGAAGACTTTTCCTACGTGCTGGAAAAGACGCCTGGCGCGATGTTCTTCATCGGCATGGCGCCCGAAGGCGACAACTGGGCGAGCTGCTGCGGCATCCATTCGACGCGGATGATGCTCGACGAGGCTGTGTTGCCGCGCGGCGCGGCCTTTATGGCCGGTCTCGCCGAGCGGTTCCTGAGCTCAGACTTCGCTGGCTAGGGCTTCTGCCGGGGCCTTGCGCCAGTCGCGCGCGCGGTCCTTGATCTTGACGAAATCGCTCTCGAACTTGGGGCGCATCGTCCCGCAGACCCGGTCCCACACCGTGGTGTAGCCGCCAAAATTGGCGGTGAAATACTTGTGATGCTGATCGTGGAAGGTGGCGGTGATGAACCATTTGGTCGCCCATGACTTGTTCCACCAGCGCGGGAAGAACTCATAGCCCGAGTGGACATAGAGCCCCATGATGATGTTGGTCGCGCCGATGAAGACCATCGAGCTGGAGTGCACGTCATACAGCGTGATGAAGATCACCATCCAGCCACCATTGATGAACGATTCGAAGGGATGGACCGATAGCGTCGTCAGCAGGTTGGGCGAGGTCGAACGGTGGTGGAGCTTGTGGATCCACTTGTAATAGGGCTCGTTGTGCATCCAGCGGTGCAGCCAGTAGAACCAGGTATCGAACGTGATGAAATAGAGCGCATATTCGAAAAGCACGACATACCAGGCGGCCGGGCCTTGCTGGAAAGTGATATAGCCGTTGGCCTTGAGCCATGTCTGTGCGCCGCCGATAAGCACCCCGGAAATGCCGACGCTGACCACTGCGATCATCGCTTCGAAGCCGAACTGCTTCAGCCTGAAGCCCTTGGGCTGGATCTTGCGCGCCTTGAACCAACCCGAAGTGATCCCGGCGATAAGCCCGGTAAGCAGGAAAGCCCCGAGCCACAGCTCAAGCGGATCAAAGCGGGTCAGAAGTGTGTCGAACATGGTCAGGGCTCTTCATCGGCAGCAAGTCCCACGCCCGGTAGTTAAAAATCCGAACCAAGTCCAGCCTCAGGCGCGCAATTCAGCCCATTCGGGATGCTTGTCGAATGCTGCCGCGACATAGGAACATTCCGGCACGACGCGAAAGCCGTGTTCGCGCGCGTCGGAGATCAAGGCCTCGACCAGCTTCCCGGCTACGCCGCGCCCGCCAATTTCCCCCGGCACCAGCGTGTGTTCGGCGACCCGCGCGCCATCGCGCGTGATCCAGGTCAGGCGGCCAATGACCGGGCTGCCTTCGACATGAGCATCATATTCACCGGCATCGCCCTTTTCGTGGCGGGTGATCGTAACGCTTTCCATAGTTGCACTCCTTTGCCAAGGATATGGCGATGCAATTCCTTTCCGACAATGCCGCTGCTGTGCACCCTCGCGTCTGGGCGGCCATGCAGGCCGCCGACGCGGCCGATGTGCCCTATGATGGCGACGCGCTGAGCACTCGGCTCGACGAGGCCTTCTCGGCGCTGTTCGGCCAGCCCTGCGCCGCCCTGTGGACCTCGAGTGGCACGGCGGCGAATGGCCTCGCACTCGCCGCGCTGGTGCCGCCACATGGCGCGGCAATCTGCCACCGCGAGGCACATATCGAGACCAGCGAAGGTGGCGCGGCAGGTTTCTTCACCCACGGGGCGAAACTGCTGCTGGTTGATGGTGAGGGCGCCAAGCTTGTCCCTTCGGCAATTTCCGCTGTGATCGATGGGCTTGAGCAGGGCGTCCACTATGTCCAGCCGCAGGCCGTCGCGATCACCCAGGCGAGCGAATATGGCCTAAGCTACACTGCGGATGAAGTCGCAGCGTTGGGCGCTTTGTGCCGCGAGCGCGGATTGAGACTGCACATGGACGGCGCGCGTTTTGCCAATGCCGTGGCGTTCAGGGTCTGCGCGCCAGCGGCGATGAGCTGTGCGGCCGGGGTCGATACGCTGGCTTTCGGCATGGTCAAGAACGGCGGTATGGGGGCCGAGGCGCTGGTGCTGTTCGATCCGGATATGGCAGAGCTCGTGCGCCTGCGCCGCAAGCGCGCCGGGCAATTGCAATCGAAGGGCCGCTTCATGGCGGCGCAGCTGCTGGCCTTGCTCGAAGACGATCTGTGGCTGGCCAATGCCCGGGCCGCAAATGATGCGGCGCAGGAGATTGCCAACTCCGCGCAAGACCGCCTGCTGCATCCGGTCGAGGGTAACCAGCTGTTTGTCACTACCAGCCCCGCCGAACGCGCCGCGCTGCGCGCGCAGGGCTTCGGCTTCTATGACTGGGGGAATAGCGCCGCGCGCTTCGTTGCCTCGTGGAACAGCGACGCCGCGCATGTCACGGCGCTTGCCCGCGCGATTACCGGCCTGTGAGCGCACCCTCTCTGCTACGCACCAGCATTGTTGTGCCCTTTGCGCTCACCGCGCTGATCTGGGGCTCGACCTGGTGGACAATCACCACCCAGATTGGCCCGGAGAACGGTAATGTGCCGGCCGCCTGGTCGGTCACCTATCGCTTCGTGATTGCGACCCCGGCGATGGCGCTGGTCGCCTTGTTGATGGGCAGCAGCCTGCGGATGGGGGCAAAGGCGCACCGGCTCGCAATACTGATCGGGCTGACCCAGTTCTGCGGCAACTACATGTTCGTCTATGAGGCCGAAAGGCACCTGACTTCGGGGATTGTCGCCTTGCTGCTCGGGCTGCTGCTGGTGCCCAATGCGGCGCTCGGCTGGCTGCTGCTGGGCCAGCGGGTTTCGGCGCGGTTTGTCATTGGCAGCCTGCTCGCCATTGCCGGCATGGCGCTGCTTTTGGTCAATGAGGCGCGCGTGGCCCCGGCGGGCGGGAATGTATGGCTGGGAGTGGCGCTGGCGAGCGGCGGTTTGCTCGCGGCAGCGGTGGCTAATGTTGTCCAGGCAAACGAGACCGGGCGCTCGGTGCCGATGGCGAGCCTGCTTGCGTGGTCGATGGCCTATGGCGTGGTTATCGACGCTGGCATGGCCTGGGCGCTGCACGGCCCGCCGGTGCTGCCGCGTGATCCCATCTACTGGGCGGGTGCGGCCTATCTGGCGCTGGCAGGATCAGTGGTCACTTTCCCACTGTATTTCAAGCTTGTGCGCGATATTGGCGCGGGGCGGGCGGCCTACAATTCGATTGTCGTGGTAGTTTTGGCCATGGGACTCTCGACCCTGCTTGAAGGCTATCGCTGGACGCCACTGGCAATTGCCGGATCGATGCTGGCGCTGGCCGGGCTGCTGGTCGCGCTGACCAGCGCGCGCAAGCCCTCACGGTAGGTCGGATATCGCGGGCGCCAGCCGAGCACCCGTTTGGCCTTGCCGTTCGCCACCCGGCGGTTCTCCGCATAGAATGCGCGCGCCATAAGGGAGAGATTGGCCTGCTCGAGCGATTGGATCGGCGGCATTGGCCGGCCCAGCAAGCGGCAGGCCTCCTCGATCACCGCATTCTGGCTGCACGGCAGATCATCGGCAAGGTTGTAGGCACCGGGCGGTGCATCCAGAGCGGCGATCACGCCTGCGGCGATGTCGTCCACATGCACCCGGCTGAATGTCTGCCCCGGCAGGTCGATGCGGTGGGCCTTTCCTTCGCGGACCCGGTCAAGTGCGCTGCGCCCGGGACCGTAGATCCCCGGCAGGCGAAAGGTCCTTGCGCCCAGCGCCAGCCACGCTGAATCGCATTCGGCGCGCGCGGTGCGGCGGCCGGTGCCTGTCGGCGCGCTTTCATCGATCCACGCGCCGCCAGTGTCGCCATAGACCCCGGTTGACGAGAGATAGCCCAGCCATTTGCCGGCGAGCGAACTGCCATAAGCTTCCAGCACCGGGTCCAGGCCCTCGCCGCCCGGCGGCACAGAGGAGAGCACGTGGCTGCTATCCGCCAATGCGAGCCGCACCGAGCCTGCGTCATCGAACGACAGCGTGCCATCGCGTCCGGTCGAGACCACCTCCCAGCCGCGCGCCACCAGTTGGCGGGCAATGCGACTGGCACTGTAGCCGAGGCCGAAGATGAACATGCGGGGCATTGGGCGACCCTAGCAATCGTTCCGGCTTGGTCTAGATAGCAGCCATGGATATCGCCAACTCGCTTGAAGCCGCCGCCCCGCCCGTCACCATCCGCCGCGAGGATTACCGCCCGCCCGCCTGGCTGGTGCCCGACGTATCGCTCGATTTTGCGCTCGGGCTCGATGCCACGAGTGTGACTGCCTGCCTTTCGGTCCGGCGCAATCCGGATGCAGCAACCGAGACGACGATCCGCCTCAACGGCGACGGCATCGCCGCGCGCAGCGTAAGGGTCGACGGCCGCGAATCGAACGCGTGGCGCATGGATGGCCAGGATTTGCTGATCGACCTTACAGGCGATGCCCACGAAATCGGGATCGAGACAGCAATCAACCCTGCGGCCAATTCGCAGCTCATGGGGCTCTATGCCTCAGGCGGGATGCTGTGCACCCAGTGCGAAGCGGAGGGATTCCGCCGGATCACCTTTTTCCCCGACCGGCCCGATGTCCTGTCGATCTACCGGGTGCGGATGAGCGGCGACAAGGCAGCTTTCCCGGTGCTGCTGTCCAATGGCAACTGCACCGCGCGTGGCGACGGTGAAAATGGCGCGCACTGGGCCGAATGGCATGATCCCTGGCCCAAGCCGGCATACCTGTTCGCGCTGGTCGCCGGGCAACTCGTGGCCAATACCGCCGAGTTCACCACGATGAGCGGCCGCAAGGTCGATCTCGCCATCTGGGTGCGTGCCGGCGACCAGGACCGCACCCACCACGCCATGGATTCGCTGATCGCCTCGATGAAGTGGGATGAAGAGGCGTTCGGCCGCGAATATGACCTCGATCTGTTCAACATCGTCGCGGTCTCCGATTTCAATATGGGGGCGATGGAAAACAAGAGCCTCAACGTGTTCAACACGCGCTATGTGCTCGCCGAGCCCGAAACCGCCACCGACGCTGATTACGACGCTATCGAAGCGGTGATCGGTCACGAATATTTCCACAACTGGTCGGGCAACCGAGTCACCTGCCGCGACTGGTTCCAGTTGAGCCTGAAGGAAGGTTTCACCGTGCTGCGCGACCAGCTGTTCAGCGCCGACATGGGCAGCGCGGCGGTCAAGCGGATCGAGGATGTCCGCGTGCTGCGTTCGGCCCAGTTCCCCGAAGATTCCGGCCCGCTCGCCCATCCAATCCGGCCCGACGCATTTCAGGAAATCTCCAACTTCTACACCGCGACCATCTATAACAAGGGCGCCGAGGTCATCCGCATGATGCGCACTCTTGCTGATTTTGGCACAGGGCCGGAGCGTTTCCGCGCGGGTACTGACCTCTATTTCGCGCGGCACGACGGCGAAGCGGCGACGTGCGAAGACTTTGTGAAGGCTATTGAGGACGGCGCCGGGCTGGACCTGACACAGTTCCGCCGCTGGTATTCGCAGGCCGGAACCCCGCATGTCACCGCAAGGCTGAGCCATGAGGGCGATGCTGCAAGGCTGCACCTCAAGCAAAGCGTTCCGCCCACACCCGGCCAGCCGGACAAGCTCCCTGTGCCGATCCCGCTGCGTCTTGCGCTGTTCGATCCGGCCAGCGGCAAACATTCCGGCGAGCAGCTGGTGGTGCTTGATAAAGCCGAGGACACGCTGCGTTTTCCCGGGTTTGCCGCAGCCCCGGTGCTTTCGATCAATCGCGGCTTTTCCGCGCCGGTGGCAGTCGACGCCGGGCTGACAGCTGCTGATCTGGTGTTCCTCGCCGCCAAGGACGATGATCCTTTTGCGCGCTATGAAGCGATGCAAGGCCTCGTCGTTCAACACCTGATCGCGGCAGTGGAAACAGGCGATACGGCAGGCCGCGAAGCCATCGGCGAGGCATTGGCAGCGGTGATCGACGATGCAGGCCTTGATGACCTGATGCGCGGCGAGCTGATGATCCTGCCTGCCGAGGCCTATCTTGCCGAGCAGCTGGAGGTTGCCGATCCGGGCGCCATCCATACGCAGCGTGAGGCGCTCAAGGTCTGGCTGGGCCAGAGCCTCGCCGACCGGCTCGCCGCACTCCACGACAGGGCCAGCGCCGTGCCTTATTCTCGCGATGCTGCTGCGCGAGGTGCCCGCAAGCTCAAGACCCAGGCGCTGGTCTATCTCGCCGCCGGCACTCCGGCCGAGGCCGCCCGACGCGCTGCGCAGCAGTATGACCGTGCGGATAACATGACCGACCGGCAAGGCGCGCTTATGGTGCTGTGCGGGCTCGACACCCCGCAACGCAAGGCCGCGCTGGCCGACTTTCAAGATTCCCACCGGGGCAACGCGCTCGTCATCGACAAGTGGTTCACGCTCCAGGCGGGCTCACTCCACCCCAAAGTGCTTGATCACGTGAAGGCATTGGCCAGCCATCCCGATTTCACCATGGCCAACCCCAACCGGGTGCGCGCGCTGTGGATGGCGATGGCGGTCAACCCGAAGGCATTCCATGACCCAAGCGGCGGGGGTTACCGGCTTATCGCCGATCTGATTCTCGCGCTGGATCCTGTCAACGCGCAGACGGCAGCCCGGTTCGTGCCGCCGCTGGGGCGCTGGCGGCGCATCGAGCCGCAGCGCTCAGGCATGATGCGCGCCGAGCTTGAGCGGATTGCTGCCAGTGCGGACCTGTCGCGCGATACCCGCGAGCAAGTGAGCAAGAGCCTTGGCTGACATGCCAGTCGTGATCCGCGCCTCGGCGCTGGAGGGCGTGCCGCACGGTTTTCTCGGCCGGCGCGGCGGGGTTTCGGTGGGGTTGGTGGCTGGCCTCAATGCGGGACTCGGCTCGGACGACGATCCTGCAGCCATCGCCGAAAACCGGGCGCGCGCTGCCAATGCGGTGCTGCCAGCTGCGCGGCTGGTCGGACTTTATCAAATTCATTCGGCGATCTGCGTCACCGTCAACGAATCATGGGACGACGCGGACCGGCCCGAAGCCGACGCCATGGTCACCGACCGGCGCGGGCTGCTGCTTGGCATCCTGACCGCAGATTGCGCACCGGTGCTGCTCGCCGACCGAACGGCGGGCGTGATCGGCGCGGCGCATGCCGGCTGGAAGGGCGCGCTCGGCGGCGTGACCGACGCTGCGATTGCCGCGATGGACGCGTTGGGCGCGAGCCGCGCCCGGATTGCTGCCGCGATCGGTCCTTGCATCGGCCAGGCGAGCTATGAGGTTGACGACGCCTTCCGTGAGCGCTTTGCCAATGCGGCTCCAGACAATGTGCGGTTTTTCGGCGCGGGGCGGCCCGGTCACTGGCAGTTCGACCTTGAAAGCTATGTTGCCAGCCGCCTCGAATCGGCCGGGATCGGCCAAGTCGAGCGACTGGGCCATGACACGCTGACCGCCCCGGAACGCTTCTATTCCTATCGCCGAGCGAGCCTGGCCGGTGAGCCAGCTTATGGCCGCCAGATTTCGTTGATCGGGCTTGCTTGAGCCAGCCCGGCGATCATCGTTGAAAAAGCCTAAAAAGCAGGTTGGCAGGCGGAATTTTCGCGTCTATCAGCGCGCCAAACCGGTTCCGTCGGCAGTCTCGACTGCTGGTTCGGGGCAGGCGTCAGGGGGGGCTCCTCACGGCGCAAAACCATCGGTATTTCGGCCCTCGCCACCAATCCGGCGCGGGCCAAGCAGAGCAAGGCAAGGTCGATCATGGCACAAGATGCGGGCGCCGTCGTAGAGAATGGAGCCACTCCTGGGCACGAAGCCGGTGAAGGCGTGCGGCGGCGTGATTTCATCAATATCGCGGCGGTTTCTGCCGCCGGAGTCGGTGCACTGGCCACGCTGGTGCCGCTGATCAGCCAGATGGCGCCTTCGGCGGATGTTCTGGCCGCAAGCTCCACTGAAATCGACATATCGGCGATCAAGCCTGGTCAGGCGATCAAGGGCATTTTCCGCAAGCAGCCAGTGTTCCTGCGCAACCTGACCCCGGCGGAAATCGCCGCGGCCAACAAGGTTGATATTTCCACCTTGCGCGATCCCCAGACGCTGGCCGAGCGGACCAAGGAAGGCCACGAGAACTGGCTGATCACCATGGGCGTGTGTACCCATCTGGGCTGCGTGCCGCAGGGTGCTGCCGAAGGCGAAGTAAAGGGCGAGTTCGGCGGCTACTTCTGCCCCTGCCACGGCTCGCACTACGATACCGCCGCGCGCATCCGCAAAGGCCCCGCGCCGACGAACCTGCTGGTTCCCGAATACGCATTTACATCCGACACTGTCGTCAAGATCGGCTGAGGTAACCCATCATGAGCTTTCCCTGGGCCAAGGAATATACGCCGAGCCATCCCTTCACGCAGTGGATGGACGACCGTCTGCCGCTGCCGCGCTTCGTCTATAACGCGATTGGTGCGGGCTATCCGGTGCCGCGCAACATCAACTACTGGTGGAACTTCGGTTTCCTGGCGCTGATCTGCCTCGGCATCCAGATTGTCACCGGCATTGTTCTGGCGATGCATTATGCCGCCAACGCCCAGGTTGCCTTCGATTCGACCGAGCACATCATGCGCAACGTCAACTGGGGCTGGCTGATGCGCTATGCCCACGCCAACGGCGCCTCGGCGTTCTTCGTGGTGATCTATATCCACATTTTCCGCGGCTTCTTCTTCAGTTCCTACAAAGCCCCGCGCGAGATGATCTGGCTCTTGGGCGTGGTAATCTTCCTGCTGATGATGGCGACCGCATTCATGGGCTATGTGCTTCCCTGGGGCCAGATGAGCTTCTGGGGTGCCAAGGTGATCACCGGACTGTTCGGCGCTATCCCGCTGATCGGCGAGCCGATCCAGACCTGGCTGCTGGGCGGCTTCGCGCCGGATAACGCCGCGCTCAACCGCTTCTTCTCGCTGCACTATCTGCTGCCATTCGTCATTGTCGGCGTGGTCGTGCTGCACATCTGGGCGCTGCATATCCCGGGTTCCTCGAACCCCACTGGCGTCGAAGTGAAGAGCGAGAGCGACACGATCCCCTTCTTCCCCTATTTCATCGCCAAGGACGGCTGGGCAGCGCTTGCCTTCCTGTTCCTCTATTGCGCACTGGTGTTCTTCGCGCCGAACATGCTCGGCCATCCGGACAACTACATCCCGGCGAACCCGATGAGCACCCCGGCGCATATCGTCCCCGAATGGTATTTCTGGCCGTTCTACGCGATCCTGCGCGCCTTCACTTTCGACTTCCTGTTCATTCCGGCCAAGCTGCTTGGCGTGCTGGCGATGTTCGGCTCGATCCTGATCTGGTTCCTGCTGCCCTGGCTCGACAAGTCGCCGGTGCGTTCGGGCCACTACCGGCCGCTGTTCCGCAAGTTCTTTTGGTTCGGCCTGATCCCAGCAATGGCGGTGCTGTTCTATTGCGGCGGCGCTCCGGCTGAAGAGCCCTATGTCATGCTCAGCCAGCTGGCCTCACTGTATTACTTCGCGCACTTCCTCATCATCCTGCCGCTGATCTCCTCGATCGAGCGCCCGGAGCCGCTGCCTTTCTCGATCACCGAGAGCGTGCTCGGCAAGGATGACGCCGCAGCCCTTGGCAAGTCGGCCTGAACCTAGCGAGACGGAAAGACCATCCCATGATCCGCATCTTATCCCTCTTCGCCGGCCTTTTCTTCGTGGCTGCGCTCGCCTGGTCGTTGCTCTTGGGCGGAAACCAGTTCGCCTCGGAAGGCCTGCCCAAATCGGTCGAGCGCGAGTTCCATAAGGCGCATCCCAAGCCGCTGCATCTCGCCAGCGACGGGGCTTTTGGCCACTTCGACAACCAGCAGCTGCAGCGCGGCTTCCAGGTCTATCAGGAAGTCTGCGCCGCGTGCCATTCGCTGAGTCAGGTGGCCTACGGTGATCTCGCCGCGCTGGGCTATAACGAGGACGAAGTGAAAGCGATCGCCGCCAAGGCGCAGATCCCGCACTACAACAAGGCGACCGGTGAAGTCAGCACCAAGCCGGGCCTCGTTTCCGACAAGTTCCCACCGGTGCCCTATGCCGCGCTCGGCGTTCCGCCAGATCTCTCGCTGATCACCAAGGCGCGTCACGGCGGGGCGCCCTATGTCTATTCGCTGCTGACCGGCTATGCCGACCAGCCCGCCGCGTTGCTCGCCAAGTACCCCGATGCGAAGACCGGCGAGGGGCTGCACTACAACCCCTATTTCGCCAACCTCAACATCGCCATGGCGCCGCCGCTGTCCGGCGAGGGGCAGGTGACCTATTCGGATGGCACGACAGCCACGGTCGACCAGATGGCCAAGGACGTTTCGGCGTTCCTCGTCTGGACTGCCGAGCCCAAGCTGGCCAAGCGCAAGCAGACCGGCTGGCCAGTTCTCGGCTTCCTGCTGTTCGCCACGATCCTCTCGTTCATGGCCTATCGCAACGTCTGGGCGAACGAAAAGCATTGATCCGCCCAGAATTTGGCTAACCAGCGCCCCTCCATCTCCGGATGTGAGGGGCGTTTGTTTTCGGGGAACCAATCGTGACCGCTGATGATCTGAAAACCCTGGTCCGCACGGTGCCGGACTTTCCGCAAGCCGGCATCCTGTTCCGTGACATCACCACGCTGATCGGCAACGGCCCCGGCCTTGCGGCCTCGGTGGCGCTGCTCGCCGAGGCCGCGTGCGAGGCAGGTGCCGAAGCTATATCCGGGATCGAGGCGCGCGGTTTCGTGTTCGGCGCGGCGGTCGCAGTGGCGCTGGAGCTCGGCTTCGTGCCGGTACGCAAGCCCGGCAAACTGCCGGTGCCTGTGCTCGCGCTCGACTATGCGCTCGAATATGGCACTGGCACGCTCGAGCTTGATCCCGGCGCAGTGCATGCAGGTCAACGCGTTGTGCTGATCGACGACCTCATTGCCACCGGCGGCACCGCGCTCGCCGCTGCGCAGCTGCTGCGCCAGGCCGGCGCAGTGGTCGATACAGCGCTGTTCGCGATTGACCTGATTGACCTCGGCGGCGCGGATAGATTGCGCGAAGCCGGAATCTCCGTGCATTCATTGATGGAATTTCCGGGGCACTGAACCCTCAAAAATCAGGCCGCGCGCTTGCCCGGCTTGACGTCTTTCGCAGGCTCGACCCCGGCCAGCGACAGCACCGCTCTGGAAGCGGGCACGATGCCCAATTCCGCCAGTTGGAAATGGTTCGCCTCGATCTCACCCAGATCATAGACATAGTTGACCATCACACCGTGGCTCTGGCGCAGACCATTCGGCGAAGGATCGGCCCCGGCGTGGATCGCCTCCAGCCGCGCACCGTTTCCGAGGTTGAAGCGCGCCACCGAATCGATAACCTTGCCCTTGGCCGAACGCGCCACCACCAGATACCGCGCTGCCAGCGCGCGCAGTTGGCCCGCACCCGGCAGTTTGGCCTTCTCGCCCAGCTCGCCAGTCAGCCAGGCAGCAAAGCCCGGCAGCGGCGAGAGCGTGGCGAAGGTCTTGAGCTGAGGCAGTTCTTCCTTGAGCAGGCCGACCACGCGCTTGATCAGAAAGTTGCCGAAGGGAATGCCGCGCAGGCCATCCTGGCAATTCGAAATCGAATAGAAAATCGCCGAGCTCGCCAAGCGCGGCTCGACCACGTGGCGCTTTTCGGAGAGGATCTGGCCGATTGCGCTCGGCAGCCCGCCGGTGAGCGCCACTTCGACAAAAATCAGCGGCTCATCGGGCATCTGTGGGTGGAAGAAACCATAGCAGCGCCTGTCGGCCGGCTCGGTCCGCCGGCGCAGATCATCCCAACCGGAAATCGAGTGGACGGCTTCGTACTGGATGATCTTTTCCAGCACAGCCGCCGGCGTATCCCAGCCGATGGCGCGCATCTCGAGGAAGCCGGCGTTGAACCAGGCCTCGAAGGCATCTTCAAATTCTGCATCGAGCGCCTTGAGGCCCTTGTCGCCAGCGGGCGCGCGCAGCAGATCGGTGCGCATCGCCAGCAGGCGACGGGTGCCGTCCGGCGCGAGGTTGAGCATGGTAATCAGCCGTAGGCAGGGCGATTCGCTGGCATCATTGAGCGCCTGTGCCGAAGCCTCGTCGCGGTGCTCCTGCCAGCGCGCGATTGCCGCATCGATTGCGCTCGCATCGCGCGGATAGAGCGCGTGAAGCCGGGCCAGGAAGCGGAGGCGCTCGGCCAGGTCGCATGCCTCATAGAGATCGAAAAAGGCTGACGCGAGCGCTGGCCCGGAGGCGCGGCCGCGCAGCGAAAGCAAGGCCCCGGCAAGATCGAGCAGGCCATCGCTGCCGGCCAGGCGCGGCGAAACTCCCATGCGGCCGAGCAGTTTGCCCAAACGCGAGCCCATGACGAGATCCAGCGCACCGCGCCAGCGCGCGGAATTTGCGGCTCCATTCCCACGGGAGATGGCCGAGCGATGGCGAGGCATATCCATGTCGCGATTCCATAGCATGATAGACCTCCGCCAGTCATGGCAAATTGGCCTATACCATGCAGGAACTGACGATTGTATTACACAACCCCTGCGGGAATGACCCGCAGGGGCCGCGATTCGATCAATCGTCGTTCGAAGCAATAAGGCTGCGATACAGCCATCCGCCAATCACCCCGCCGATCAGCGGCGCCACCCAGAACAGCCATAATTGCTGGAGCGCGATCCCGCCTTCAACCAGCGCCGGACCCGTGCTGCGCGCGGGATTGACCGAAGTGTTGGTCACTGGAATCGAGATAAGGTGAATCAATGTCAGTGTGAGGCCGATGGCGATCGGGGCGAAGCCAGCTGCCGCCCGGCCATGGGTCGAGCCCATGATGATGAACAGGAAGAAGCCCGTCAGCAGCACTTCGGCTGTCAGCGCTGCGCCAAGGCTGAAGCCGCCCGGTGAATGCGCGCCATAGCCATTGCTGGCGAGGCCGCTGGCGGCCATATCCCAGCCCGGCTTGCCGCTGGCGATGGCATAGAGCGCAAAGGCCGCCAGGATCCCGCCAACAACTTGCGCGAGGATATAGGGTGCGATGTCGCGCGCGGGAAACCGGCCGCCAGCCCACAGGCCTACGGTTACGGCCGGATTGAAATGGCCGCCTGAAACATGCCCGACTGCATAAGCCATGGTCAGAACCGAAAGCCCGAAAGCGAAGCTGACGCCGAGCAGGCCGATGCCCACTTCGGGAAACGCGGCTGACAGCACCGCGCTGCCACAGCCGCCGAAAACCAGCCAGAATGTGCCGAAAGCCTCGGCTAACAATGAATTTGTATTACGCATCGACCCCTCCTGTTTTTCGCCAGACACGATGGCGCGGGCGAAAGGTGACTCAGGAAAAGGGGCAAGTAAAGCCCGACGGCCAAAGCATCACAAACCGCGCCGTTCCGGGACGATTGACCCGCAACGCGCTCTGACGCATAGGTGCGCGGCTGCAAGGCCGGACGGGCGGGTATAGCATAGTGGTAATGCACTAGCCTTCCAAGCTAGCTAGAGGGGTTCGATTCCCCTTACCCGCTCCAACTGCCTGTCCGTTGACGTTCGTATACGTCTGGACAATCCCTGAAAATACTCCATATTTAGCCGATAATTGGCCAATGGCATTCGTTCCCGTTCGTTCGCAGTCACCCGGT
>CAXNKI010000004.1:0-13879 GCA_964202645.1 Alphaproteobacteria bacterium
ATGGCGGCAACGCAGACATCGCTGCCGCCAAGGTGCCGTACCCGAGAGGTGGGCGCGTACCAGACTTTTTGCCGCCTGAACCAGAAGCTGCGACGGCGGCGTATCGAGCCACGCAGTCAATTGCAGCGAGACCGTCGGACAACGTTGCAAGGCCTGTCTTCAGTTGAGCGCCAAAACATGAAAACCGCTGGCGTTGCAGACGAGCCAGATCTGTCCGCGCTTGCCTCCAGGCTTTGCGATATAGCGCACATGGCCGGTGCAGACATCGCCCGGTTTGAAATAGCCGATCTCGGCGGGCTTTGCCGGATCGCGTATGTCGACGATCCTGAGGCCTGCCCACATGAAATTGAACAGGCCAAGCCGGGTGTCATTGGCGCTGTCGACATCGTTGAAATGCAGCGTCGCGGTGCCCGGATCGGGAACGATGCCGCTGCTGCCGCCCGAGGCCGCGCCGGCCGGCGGGCAGTTTTCCGCGCGGTTCATAGCCAGGCGGAATTCGCCGGCGATGAAAGGCCGGGTCTCGTCGGCGATGTTGGTAAAGCGCGGCCAGGTGCCGGGGCAGGCGCCGAGCTCGGAGCCGCCCACAAGATGGGGCACCCCGCCGATCCTCGCCGGCATTACCGAATGCCATCCGCCGCCGGGCATGGCGCTGATCAGCCGGAGCTTTGGGTCAGGTTTTCGGTCGGCAAAATCGGAATTGTCGAATATGTAGATGCCGCCGCCTTCGGGGCCGAGCGCGACCTTGTTGGGCGGGAAGGTCTTGATGCCCTTGTTGAGATCGCCGCCCAGCGAGGCGTTGACCCCAACATAGACGCGCCGGCCATCGGCGCTGAACGAGAGTTCGTGGGAGGCAAATTCGAATGTCGAGCCGTCAGGCCGGGTCGCGCCGAACTTGCCGACAAAGCGCGGGCGGGACATGTCGGATATATCCATCACTTGCACCCCGCCCTTGCCGTCGAAGGGCGAAAGGTTGGTACCATAGACCAGCCGGCCATCGGGCGAGATGCGCAAGCTGTGGGCGTTCTCCGGCCATTGCACCTGGGCCATCAGCCGGGGATTGGCGCAGTTCGACAGGTCATAGATTGCGAGCCATGCTGGCTGGCCGGTATGCGGATCATGGCCGCCCGAAGTGCCTGCCGCCGCCGGCCCGCCGAAATAGTTGCCGACCGCGAGCACCCTGCGCCCGGGTGCATCGACCGCGTGGATCGCTTCGGCGGCGGAGAGTGCGCCAGGCTCGCGCAGGATCCGGGTCAGCTGGGGGCCGCGCGGATTGCGCACGTCGATCACCGCCGTGCCGAGCAGTGCTTCATCGCCGCCCTTGATGCCGATGATCGGGAAGGGGCCGCCGGTGCTCGAAACATAGGCGCAGTGGCCGGACCAGGCGAGCTGGACGTTCGAATCGCGCCCTCGGATCAGTTCATGGCCAATCCGTGTAACGCCCTTCGAATAAGGGACAGGCAGGACTACGCCGGTTTCGCCGGGCATGGACTCGCCCTGCCGACCCGGCTCGGGACGGTCGGCCGCGAGCGCCTGTCCGGCCAGCGCCAGGGCTGCGGCGAGCAGCGCGGCGCGGCGCGGCAGCCTCACTTGAGCACGCCAGCGCGCCGGCCGCTTTCGCCGATGCGCAGCATGCGCGTGTCGCCTGCCGGGCATGTCCAGTTGGCGCCGTCATTGATGTCGCCGCTGCCCTTGTAGCGCGCCATCGCCGGGAAGGCGCAGAGCGGCATGGTGCGGCCGAGCGGCTTGGAATAGTCCGCGCTGATCGGCGTCGGCTGGTAGAGTGTGGCCTTCAGCGCATTGGGTGCCTCGCCATTCTCGACCCAGTTTTCCATCGCGCTGATCGCATCGAAACTGCCCGGGCCGACCGGCTGGCCGCCGCCGCTGCAATGCGCGGTGCCCGGCAGGGCGAACAGCCGGACATCACCCTGCAACCTCGCAAAACCGCCCTTGCGCGCAGCGAGCTGCTTGTAGAGATTTACCGTGGTGAACGGCGGCAACTTTTCGTCGCTGAGATTGTGCCAGATCAACAGCTTGCGGTTCTGGTCGATCAGCCGGTCATAGTTTTCGGCAAGACGCCCGCTACCGGTGCGCCAGACGGCGGCGGCCTGGCCGGCGGCCGCGGCTGGCACAATCGCCCGGAAATCGCGGATCGTCCCCGGGCCGCCCGCGCGGTACGAAAGGATCGATCGCACCGAGAATGCAGGATCGTTGCGCCAGACGAAGACTTTGAGCCCCGCGTGGGCCAGCGGCCAAAGCCCGCCTTGCAAACCCAGCGACTCTGGCCAGGGGTCTTCGGCATCGGGGTTGGCGGGGGCCACCGGCGGTGAAAAGCCGTTTTGCAGATCGCTGACCGAATAACCCGGGGCCACCAGCCTGCCGCGCTCGTCAGTGACGGCAGTGAGCACAACGCTCAGTGTTTCGATCTGCGCTTTCGAGAAGCACTGGCCAGCCGCCTCGCCGCCTTTGCACAGCGGCAAGTCACGCTCGGGGCGGAAGTTGCAGGCGGCCGGATTTTGGATCAGCCCGTCCTTCACCCCGTCGATCGCGTCGCATTGAGCCGTGACTGTCCGGTTGAACAGGTCGAGCAGTGGCTGCGAAATCCGCGCATCGGGCGTGCGCAGCGTCGCCAGCGAGGTGGCGGCCAGGTGCAACAGCCGGCTTTCCGAGACGTAGGGAGATCCGGCGATAATCCCGTCGAATTCCTCCGGGAAATAGCTCGCCGCGACCAGCGCGTCACGCCCGCCGCCCGAGCAGCCGCTGAAGTAGGAGCGCGCAATTGGCGCGGGCGAGCCGGCCTCGCGGGCATAAAAAACGCTGGTGAACTGCTTGCCGAAGCGGGTGAGTACTTTGGAAGCGCGCCAGAAAAAGTCGGTGATCGCTTCGTCATCGACCTGGCCGGGTCCTTTGATCGCCCAGGTTCCGCCAGTCATCACGGTATGGCCCTGATCGGTGGCGAAGGCGGCATAGCCCTTCTTTATGATATCGCCCGGGAGGCCCTGGTTGGTGATGGTGATGGTGAACATCGCCGGATTGCTAACCGCGAATGTGCCGCAATGGCCGGAGCAGCCGAGTTGCAGATACTTGCCGTTCCAGTTCTGCGGAAAGGTCGCGAGGAAGTTGGCGGTCTTGCCGGTGGCGGGATTGGTCACATAGCTGCCCGTCACCTGGCAGAAGGCTGGCAGGTCGCCCTGCGCGGGCGTAAACCGGGTGCCGTCGGCGAAGAACGGGCCGGGATTGTTGGCGATCCTGCCGACCGTCGCGCGGGTTTCGAGGCCGCCCAGAAGGGCTTGCACGGACGATGTGGTGCAGGACTGCGCAAACTTCGCGTTGGTATCCAGCGCAGCTGACCTCACTGGGCTGGTCGCCTGCGGAATGCCGCCGAGCGCGAGGCCCAGGACTGTGCTGCCGGCCAGAATGGCTGCGATGCGGCGGCTCCTCGTGGCTTGAGTTTTCATGACAGTCCGTCTCCCTCGTTTTTCGCGGCGCGCTTCAGCGGTGCCATGTGGTGAATTCGTCCGGGCTGACCCGCTCGGTTATCAGCGTGTTTTCGGGTGCGCTGAAATCCGCCCGCCCCATGGCCATGCCGCTGACAATCACGTGGTCTTGCGGGATGCCCAGCTCACGGTGGACCACCGCGCCATAGGTGCACCAGGCCTGCTGAGGACAGGTCTCCAGTCCATGCGCGCGGGCCACGGTCATGACATTGGCCATGAACATGCCGCAATCGAGCCAGGCGCCGATCGCCATGGCCCGTTCCATGGTGAAGAACAGGCCGACCGGCGCACCGAAAAACGTGAAATTGCGCAGCATCGCCGCCTTGCGCGCGGGATAGTCAGTCCGTTCGACGCCGTATTTTGCATAGAGATCGTAGCCTACCTTGCGGCGGCGCGAGAGATAGGGCTCCCACATCTTCTCGGACTCATAGGCATATTCAAGGCTTGTCTCGCCGGCCTCTGCGGCGGCAAGCACCACGCGCGAGAGGCGCGCCTGCGCCTCGCCGGTGACGACATGGACCAGCCAGGGCTGGATATTGGTACCCGACGGCGCGCGCGAGGCTGCCGCCAGAATTTTCCGGACAGTTTCATCGCTCACGGCATCGGGCAGGAAGCGGCGGACCGAACGCCGGCCGGTAACGGCCTCAATCGCCGGGAGTTGCGGAGCGGTAGAGTTCATTTCCCGCCCGCCAGTTCTGCCCGTCGCTGCTGCTTCAGCACGAAGCGCTGGATCTTGCCGCTGGGGGTCTTGGGAAGGCTTGCCGCAAAATGCACCCGGCGCGGGAAGGCATGGGCGGCGAAATGCGTCTTGACCCATTGCTGGATGTCTTTTTCCAGCTCGGCAGAGGGGGAATGGCCTTCGGCGAGCACTGCGTAGGCCTCGATCAGTTCGCCGCGCACCGCGTCGGGCACGGCGATGACGGCGGCCTCATTGACGGCGGGGTGGGTCAGCATTGCCGATTCCACCTCGAACGGGCCGATGCGGTAGCCGGCCATGATGATCACATCGTCATCGCGTGCCGAGAAGTGAAAATAGCCGTCCGCGTCCTGCATGCCGGTATCGCCGGTGATGTAGAACCGGCGGTCGGCAGAAAACTTCTCGGCCGACTTCGCCGGATCGCCTTCATAGCCCTTGAACCAGGCGAGCGGACTGGCCGCAAGGTCGATCGCCACCCTGCCTGCCGTGCCTGGCGGCGCAATGGCATCG
The DNA here is from genome assembly GCA_964202645.1 of Alphaproteobacteria bacterium. GTDB lineage: Bacteria > Pseudomonadota > Alphaproteobacteria > Sphingomonadales > Sphingomonadaceae > Novosphingobium. The sequence continues at coordinate 4,702 of CAXNKI010000004.1, forward strand.
CTTTCGTTTTCGAGGATCACCGCGCTCCAGCCAGGCATGGCGTGGCCCATCGAGCCTTCGCGGAGCGGCCGGGCCACCGCTGCATGGTGATGGTTGTTAATCAGCATGCCGGCTTCGGTCTGGCCATAGTGATCGTGGACTGGGACGCCCAAGGCCTCGCGTGCCCAGATGTTGACTTCCGGGGTCAGAGGCTCACCCGCCGCCGAGGCGCGGCGCAGCGCCAGCTTGGCGGACAAGCCTGAACCAAGCAGCGCGCGGTAGACCGTGGGCGCGGCGGCGAAATTGGTGACCTGTTCGCGCTCGAGCACCGCAAAAGTGCCCTCGGGCGTGAAGCCGCCCTGCAGCAGGATACTTTGCGCTCCGGTCAGCATCGTGCCGAGCGCGGCATAGTAGAGCCCGTAGGCCCAGCCCGGATCGGCGGCGCACCAGTAGGTATCGTCGTCGGACAGTCCGATGCCGAAAAGCATGTAGGCATGGAATGAGGCCAGCGCGCGGATCGGCACGACGACGCCCTTGGGCGCGCCGGTGGTGCCGGAGGTGTAGACATGGATCAGCGGCGCATCGCCGCCCATCTCAGCTGCGGGAAAGCCCGGCGACTGCGCGGCCACCAGCGCGGCGAAATCAAGCGATCCGGAGCCGCCGCCAGTGCAGATAACCTGCCAGCCGGGATTGGCCGGAATGGCCTCGCCGGGGGCCAGCTTGGGCAGCTGATCAGGGTCGCAGACCACCACTTTGGCGCCGCTGCCTTCCAGCCGCAGGGCAATCGCCGGCGGAGCAAAGGCAGTGAACAGCGGCACATGCACTGCACCCAGCCGCCAGATGCCCATCAGCGCCACGATATAATCCCGGCTCTTGCCCATCAGCGTCGCCACACGGTCGCCGGGGCGCAGGCCCAGGGCAAGAAGGGCAGCGGCAAAGCGCTCGGATTCGGCCTTCAGTTCGCCGTAGGAGAGGTCTTCTGCCGAAAGGTCCGGCGCGAGGATACGGAATGCGCGCGAGGCGGGATCATGGCCATCGCAAAGCAGCCCTGCGGCGCAAGCATCGGCGGCGCCGTAGCGGTCAAGCAGTTGCTCCACCTGCTCTGCCGTATCGCTCAGACCATTACTGGCAGTCATAGCTTGCCGCCTTGTCCGGATCTGCACCTGCCCGCAGCCTTGCCTTGCGCGGCCAGGCACAATGCAGCCGCTGGGGCCGGGTGAGCGAGGCGGCGTCCATCGGGCTGGTGCCCTTGCTACCGATGATGCTCTCGGGCGCGCGGCCTTTCTCCACCCATTGCTGCACGGCCATGCCCATGTGGCGTTCTGGCGAATCTGTCTGCGACTGAGCGCCCATGTGGCCGAATGCGGAGGCACCGTTGCCGGCGAAGCAGTGCTGCATTTCAGGGACCATGAACAGCCGCACCGATTGCTTCGCGCGTGGCCCGGAAGCGCGCAGGATGTCGTTGTAGTAGTCGATCGCCATGCCTGCCGGGATCGCGGGATCGGACCAGCCATGCCAGATCACCAGCTTGCCGCCGCGGGCAAAGAAGCGCCGCATGTCGGGCTTGGGATCGAGGTCGGCGGAAAGTGCGGCCTTGAGGCGGGCGGGGTCGCGGTTCCAGTCAAAGCTGGCGACATCGGCGAAGGGCTGCTCGAAGAAATCGGCCAATGTGCCCCGTGCGAAGAAGGTCGAACTCGGCGGGGACTTGCCGCCGCTGAAAATCCAGCCTTCCCAGCCTGATTGCGGTACCGGCACGCCCTTGACCGATGCAGTGAAGCTGTAAGGCGGCACGATCGTTCGCCCGCGCCGGTCTTGCGGGCCGCGCGCAATCAACTGCAACGCCGTCACTTGCGCGGGTGAAAAGCACTGCGGCGATGAGGAGACCCCGCAAGCAAGCCGCGAGAAATCGACCCGGCACTGGCGTGGATCGGCAATCGAGCGATCCGCCTGCCCATCGAGCGCATCGCACTGGCGCACCACTTCATCGTCGATCAAGCCGGCCTGTTCGGGCCGCAGAGCCGCGCCGGGTGGCATCTGCGCCTGCAAGGTCCAGATCATCGCCATGACCAGGTCGGTCATCCGCGCGGCAGGCGCACCGGCGACGAGGCCGTCATAGTCTTCCGGAAAGCGCGAGGCCTGCATCAGCGCCTGCCGCCCGCCGCCCGAGCACGACATGAAATAGCTCTTGTCCGCCGGCCGGCCATAGAAATCTGCGATCAGGCGCTTGGCATTGACCGTCATCAGGTGGATCCCGCGCCAGCCATAGTCGCGAACTTTCTCTGGATTGCCCTTGGCCCACGCGCTTTCCATGCCGAAAGCTTCGTGGCCGGTATCGGTCGCTGCAGTCGCTTGCCCGGCCTTGAGCGCGGCGGACAGTTCCCAGTGGTTGATCATGCCCGCAAACCCGCCGATGCCGATGCCCGAAAAGCGCCCGTTCCAGCCCTCGCGCGGCATCCAAACCTCGAAGCGGATGTCCGATCCGGCCTCGGGCCGGATGCTGCCGGCAATGCGGCAGAAGGCTGGCAGTCCCGAAATCGGCGGACCTTTGCCGATGCCAGTGAAGTCCGGCATATTCGCGCCAGGCACAACCTCATTGGTGGCCTGCATTTCAGCGCGCAGGATCGTGACGTTCTCTAGACGCGCACCTGCAAGTGCGGCGCAGCGCGCCTCGGGCGCGGATTGGGCAAGGGCGGGGGCAGGCGCTGCCGACAGGCCGAGCAGCGCGCTTGCAACCATTACCTCCAATTTTCGCACGTCACTTCGCTCCCTTATGGCAGATGAAATTCTCAGAAGCGTTGGGGTCACTGCTGATGTACTGCGCGCGCTGCGGGTAGGGGCAAACAGGCATGCGCCGCCGGACCGGCTGGTCCGATGGCGAGACCAGTTCGATCCGCTCTGGCGCCACGCCGTTTTCGACCCAATCAACCAGAGCCTGATAGAGGCCTGAGCGGGAGAATACCGGCGGGTTGGCTGCGGGATTTGCCGTGCCGTTGGGCGACTGATGCCCGGCTCCCGGCACGATGTAGAACCGGTAGAACCGCTGAACACGCTTCAATCCGCCCATGCGCCGCACGACACTGTCGTAATACTGAATCGATCCCTGCACCGGGATCACTTCATCATTTGTTCCGTGCCAGAACAGCAACTTGCCGCCGGCGGCTTCGAAGCCCGAAAGGTCCGCATCATCAGTATCGATCCCGGAGTAGGTCGTCGCATTGAGCCCGCGTGCGCTAACCACTGTTGCGGCGAACTGCGCGTAGCTCAGTGCCTTCCAGCCGTCTCGGCCATTGGTTTTGGCGTTGCGGAAGTCAGCATCGGCAAGCGCCGGATCGCCGCCTGCCAGAGCGAGCCAATGGGTGCCAAGAAAAGGCGCCTGCTCGGGGCTTGCAACGCCTGTCGGGCGGCCAAGGAAACTTTCGAACCATGCGTTCCACAGCGATGTGCCGCGCGAGGGCCCATACCAGATGTGCTTGCCGCGCGGCGGGGACTTCCAGCCGTTGTCTCGCGCCGGATCGGGGACCGAGCCGTCGCTTGTCGGGCCGAACCAGATCTTGTTGATCGCACGTGCCTGCACCCCCGTGACGCAGGCGGGCGTCGTGTTGCTGCCGCCATCGGCGGAGCACAACACTGTCCGGTCGCGGGTGGGATCGTAACGGCACCGCGCGGGATCTAGAATGAAGCCGATGTGCTGGCCACCCACCGTGTCACAGGCGGCGATTGCGGCGTTGGAGACGAGGTCGAGCTGATCTTTCGCCAGCGGCCTGCCACCCAGATCGCGCTGAAAGACGAGATGCGGCCAGGCCATCGCCGCCAGCAACCGGGTCCAATGCATCGCCGGCAGGTTGGCGATGATGCCGTCGTAGTCCCCGGGGTGCGCCTGAGCCAGCTTGTGGCCCTGACGTCCTCCAGTCGAGCTGCCGTCGAAATAGGCGCGGCTGGCGGGCCTGCCGTAATAGGCGGCCGTCAGCGTCTTGGTCTTGACCGCCTGTTCGTGAATTGACCGCACAGCAAAATCCCGCCAGAGCGCCTCATTGGCCGAACCATCGGGCAACATCAGGAAATCGCCACCTGAATCCGGGATGCTATAGTTCTTCGGCTCGCTGGAATGTCCGGCGTCCGTGGTCGAGGAAACCGCGCCCTCACTGTCGGCGACCATGGCTGACATCGGTGCGCCAACATGATTAGGCTGGCCGGAAGCCCCGCCCTGGAAGCCCCCGCCGCCAAGCGCATGAATGCGCCCGTTCCACCGTTCGGCGCTGGGCAGCCAGATCTCGATGCCGATCCCCTGCGAGGTTGAAGGCGCGCCTTGCGGGCCGGGATTGCCCGGTCCGACCACCAACTTTACGAGGCAAAGGTCATTACTCAACAGCGGCGCCTGAGCACTTGTGTCGCCCTCCAGAAGCAGTCGTTCACCACGCCTAAACTGCCGCGTGAGGACAATCCTGGTCTGCGGATCGCCCTCAAACGCGCTTCCCAGGGACGGATCGCATCCGCGCGGCTGGCTGGCCGGCACATCAGCTGACGCTGCCGGGGCCCACGCTGCCAGGCCAGCCATCAGGGACAGGACCGCCAGCCCACTTCTCAGCATCGTCTCACCCCTTGCTTCGTTGTTGCGCCAAGTGAAGCAGACCGATGCCATGCCGTGAATTCCCATTTGGGGATATGCTGTGCGCCGTCAGCCATCCGGCGCCAGCGCGAGGATACTGCCCATGATGATCCGCACCAAATCGGGCTGCCCTTTCGCGCCGGTCTTGGCGAAAATCGCTTTCGAATAGGTCCGCGCGGATTCGACAGTCAGGCCGATCTCAACTGCCGCCTCGGCGATACTCTTGCCCCGGCACAGCGCCAGCGCCAGCTTGGCCTCGCTGGGCTTGAGCGAGAACAGCTCGGCGAGCTGGCTCTGCCGGTCGCTCGAGGCCCAGTTGTCGCCGTGGACATAGGCAATGACGGCGACCGTGCCGGCGGCAGCCAGGCGCCGGTGGCGGGCCGGGACCAGCAGAATGTCGAACCATGGATCGCCGCGCAGCTGGATCGCGCGCGGGCGGCTTTGCGGCTCGGCGGCAAGCTGGGCCACGGCCTGCTCAACCTCACCCTGCCGTTCCCCCGGATTGACGGCCAGCCGCCCCCGGGTATCGCGCGAAAGCACATCGGACGTGGCGAGGACCTGATCGCCGAAGGGATCCGCATCGAGAACCTGTGCGTCGCCATCGAGGGCGATCCAGCCGAATTGCAACCGGCGGGCGGCGTCGCTGCCCATCTCGGCGGCGAACCGGTCGTTTTCGCGCGCGACGTAATTGCGAATCACCCCGCGCAAGATCGGCGCCAGATCGGCGATCAGCCTGCATTCCGCTCTGGTGAAGTCAGGCCCGCGCCGGACCACCGAAAGCCAGGCGTCGATCCCGCTGGCCTCCTGGATACGCATCTGCCGCGCTGCGGTCACCCCGATGGCACCGCTAAGTTCTGAAAAGAATTCGGGGTTGAGGTCCAGCTCGCGGTCCCGGATATCGGCGAGCGTATAGAGCCGGCCTTCCTCGGCCAGATTGCGGCGGATCGGATTGTCAGGATAGCCAAACCGCCTGAAGTTCGCGATGGCGTCATCGGCCGTGGCGTTGCCGGCGAGGAGATAGAGCGCATCGTTGAGGTTGCCGCTGGGCGCCTGGCAGATCAGCGTGGCATAGTCCGCGCCGACCGCGAGGCGCAGGCCTTCAAGAAAGCTGCTCCACATCGGCGTTTCGAACGGACCGTCGAGTAGCGCGGTGGTCAGCGTGGTGAGTATCGGGGTCATGCCAGCTGCTAACCTCCTCTGCCCAAAGGTTCCCAAATGGGAATATCACACACCGCGAAACACTACTAGGGGATTGGTTTGGCCAGTCGCTCCATGCGGCGGCCCTTCGCTTTTGCGACAGATCACAATGGGAGGGAAATCGATGCGCACCAATTTCAAGCTCGTCACGTCGCTGGGCGTCAGCCTGCTGGCTATGGCCGCGCCGGCAATGGCGCAGGATGCCGCAGCAGAGAATGCCGACGAACAGATCATCGTCACCGGTACCCTGGTGCGCGGCATTGCGCCGGCGGGCACCAACGTGGTTGGCGTCACCGCGGCCGACATCAAGGCATCCAGCGCCACGACGGTGACCGAACTGCTCACCGACGTGCCGCAGTTTGGCGCATTCAACGATCTGCAGACGATTTCGGGCGGCGGCAACTTCGTCACCACCAACCGGCCCAACCTGCGCAGCCTGCCGGGCTTCACCACCACCGGCACCTCGGCAACGCTGCTGCTGATCGACGGCCACCGCGTCGTCGGCATGGGCATTGCCTCGACGACACCGGACGCCGACTTCGCGCCTCCCGGCATCATCGAGCGGGTCGACATCATGCCCGACGGCGGCTCGGCGCTCTATGGTTCGGATGCCGTGGCCGGCGTGGTCAACTTCATCACGATCAAGCGCTTCAACGGCGTCAAGGCCGATGCCCGCTATGGCTTCGGCAAGGAATACCACACCTTCGATGCCAACGTGACCGTGGGCAAGGAATGGGACCGCGGTTCGCTGTGGGCTTCCTACAACTACACCGAAAATTCGCAGATCTTCGGCCGTGACCGCGCCTATAACTTTTCCGCGCCATCGCTGGTTGCCGGCACCCAGGTTCTTTCGCTCGAATGCCCCAAGGCCAACGTCAATGTCGGCGGCATCGCGGTTCCCGGCAATCCTTTCGGTCCGGCTCCGGCCAACGCGCTCTATGCTTCGCCGGTCTCAACTACCAACCGCGGCACGTCCAATCTCTGCGATCTTACCGATGAAGCCGGGATGTATCCCGAGCAGAAGCGGCACTCGATCTATGCTGGCTTCAACCAGCAGCTGAGCGATTCCATCGAGCTCGATATCCGGGCGTTCTATTACCGCAAGGAATCGGAATTCTCGCTGGGCCAGTATTCCAGCTCGATCAACGTGGTTTCGCCCACCGCGCTGGCCGCTTTCGGCCTTGCCCAGTTTGGCTTCACCTCCAGCCCCTTCCGCGTGAGCCCGACCGGCTATTTCGCGGAAACGCAGGCGGTCAACTTCGCGCTGGGGCCAAACAACCTCAGCATCCAGAACGTCGCGCTCGACGCCTGGGGCATCACGCCGACGATCACCGCCGATCTTGGCGGCGGCTGGCGGCTGAAGACGCTGATTGGCTACAGCGAAAGCGATTCATTACAGACAACCAGCCGTTTGGTTCCCGTTGGCACGATTGCTCCCTTGGTAGCCTCGGGTGAATTCAACCCTTATGATTCCTCGACGCTCACCGCTGCGACCCTGGCCAAGCTGACGAACTGGCAGACATATGGCCGTGCAAAGCAGAGCCAGTTCAACGCCCGCGCGATCGTCGATGGCGATATCTTCGAACTGCCCGGCGGTGCGGCGAAGCTCGCTTTCGGCGCGGAATATATCCGCGAGGGCTATGACAGCCGCAAGGGTGATCGCGCTCCGGCCGATGTCGGGCTGATTCCAGAGTTCAAGCAGAGCCGCAATGTCACCTCGGTGTTTGGCGAAATCGTGGCACCGCTGATCGGCGGCGACGGACCTTCGCTGACGGTCTCCGCTGCCGGCCGCTATGACCACTACAGCGGTTTCGGCGATACTTTCAATCCCAAGATCGGCGTCACTTTCAAGCCGATTGAATCGGTCAGCATCCGCGGTGCTTGGGGCAAGAGCTTCGTTGCTCCCAGCCTCGCCGACAGTGCGATTGCCGATCCGACTGGGCTGAACTGGATCGACGGTGCGACACTGAACTTCATCGCCCCGCCGGCAGTGCTGGCGGCCAATGGCTTCCCGGCGGTTGGTTCCACGCAGAAGATCATGTTCCTGCTTGGCTCCACGCCGGGTCTGAAGCCGCAGAAGGCCAAGACCTGGTCAGTCGGCATCGACATCCAGCCCAGCGGCGTGCCGGGCCTGAAGCTGAGCGGTACCTATTATAACATCACTTACACCGACATCATCCAGCTGGTGCCGTTCATCAACCAGAACCAGTTCTTCTCGGTCTTCGCGCCGGTTGCCTTCACGCGCAATCCGACCCAGGCCCAGATCGACGCCATCACCAGCACGGCCGGTTCAACCGTTGGCGCACCTTGCGCCCCGCAGCCTTCATGCGTCTATGGCATCCAGGACGTGCGCAAGCGCAACCTGGGCGGGTTCAAGCAGGACGGTATCGACTTCAACCTCGACTACCGCACCACGACCGGCTTTGGCGGAGTGGACTTCGGGTTCGGCGGGACGCATGTGCTCAATCAGAAAAATGCCCCGTCGACTGGCGCGGCGTACATCGCGGAAAACACCATCAGCAAGTGGAAGATCCGCACCGCGCTGGGTGCCGATATCGGCAATTTCCGCGCACAGGCTATCTGGAACTATCGCTCAGGATGGGATCTTCAAGTTCCCGTCGGGCTGAACAACCAGACCAAGGTCGGCGGCTACAGCACGTTCGACCTGTTCCTAAAGTATGACTTCGCCGGCGAGGGCGCTCTGGCCGATCTGTCACTGACGCTCAACGTCAACAACGTGTTCGACAAGTATCCGCCGCTCTACTTCGGCGGCGACATCGTGCGCAACCAGTCCGGCTTCCGCAACGGCAACACGGTGGGTCGTCTGGTTCAGGTGGGTCTCAGCAAGAAGTTCTGATCATCAGGCCCCGCCTGCCTTGCTTCGGCGGGGCGGGCGGTGGCCGGCTTTGACGACTCGATTGGGAAAGTGTTTCCATGATCCTCGAACGCGCCGAAGTGATCATCAAGCCCGGCATGATGGATGAATTCCTCGAAGTGCTGAGCCGGGATGCCCTACCTCTCACCGCGCAGTTCACCGGCTGCCTGTCATTCCGGGCGTTGCGCGGGCTGGAAGATGCGGACTCGGTGATGTTGCTGGCTGAGTGGGAATCGCTTGAGGCGCACCTCGCCTCGCGCCCCGAACCCGCGCATGCCCGCTTCCGCGAGATCGTCGTGCCATACACCGCCGGGGCAAAGACGACTGTGCACTTCCTGCCGATCTAGCGACCAAGCGAGAGCAGCAGGTCGCAAGGCAGAAGGTTCAATCAAATGCCGTCGTTCACAGCAGCGATAACCCAAAATGCGGATAGATCGGTCTGGTAGTATTCATTGGACTTTGGCTTGACCGTCTTATACCAAACTGCGCTGTGGGTGACTCACGGGCGGGGATTCCCAATC
>CAXNKI010000005.1:0-13402 GCA_964202645.1 Alphaproteobacteria bacterium
CCTGTCAAATGGCATCCCGGTGGCACTCGCCCGCCGCCGCGCGGTGCCCAAGCTGATTCTCAACCTCGCGTTCGATGCCGGCTATGCGGCGGACGCTGTCGATGGCCCCGGCACCCAGGGCTTCATGATGGCGATGCTCGACGAAGGCACAACTAGCCGCAACGCGACGGCAATCGCCGAGGAGCAGGAGCGGCTGGGCGCGGATATCTCGCTGGGAAGCAGCCTCGACCAAAGCAGCGCGACGCTCTCGGCGCTCACCGCCAATCTCGCGCCTTCGCTGGAACTGATGGCCGATATCGTGCGCAACCCGGCCTTTGTGCCGGGCGAAGTTGACCGGGTGCGCAGCCGCCGGCTCGCCGAACTCGCCCAGACTCTCGCCAATCCCAGCGCGCTTGCCGGGCGCGAACTTAACCGCATCCTCTTCGCTGCGCATCCCTATGGCCAGCCGGGCGACGGGCTCGGCACTGCGGAAGCGATCAGGGCACTGACCCCGGAGGCACTGCGCAAGGCCCACGGTGAATGGTTGCGGCCAGACAAGGCGCGGATCACCGTGGCCGGCAACGTGACGATGGCCGAGCTGCTGCCGATGCTCGAGCGCGCTTTCGGCGTCTGGCAGAGCCCGGTCGGGCCCCTCCCGGTCAAGCCCGTCGCCGCGCCGGTTCCCGCGCCCAGCCCGCGCATTGTCGTGATCGACCGGCCCAATTCGCCGCAATCGGTGATCTATGCCGGCCGCGTGCTGCCGCTCACCGGCAAGACGCCTGACATGGAGGCGCTGGCGCTGGCCAACGAAGTCCTTGGGGGCGGCTTCCTCAGCCGGCTCAATCTCGATCTGCGGGAGGACAAGGCCTGGTCCTATGGTGTTGGCAGCGGGGTCAGCAGCCCGGCGGGTCCGCGCGCGCTGATGCTCGCCGCCCCGGTCCAGACCGACCGCACCGGCGACACCATCCGCGCGCTGATTGCGCAGATGGCGGCATTCCCCGCGGCAAAGCCGGTCAATGCCGAGGAACTCCAGCGAGTCACCGACGGCAACATCCGCTCATTGCCCGGCAGTTTCGAAACCAATGCCCAGGTCGTCAGCGCGATGATCCGCAACGAGCTGCTCGGCCGGCCGGACAATTTCTATTCGACCCTGGCCAGCCGCTACCGCGCAATCGACGCAAAACAGATCAACGCCATGGCCGCCGCCTATCTTCAGCCCGCTGGACTGACGTTCGTCGTGGTGGGCACGCGGGCGCTGATTGAGCCCCAGCTCAAGGGCATCGGCCTGCCGACCGAATTCGTCACTGTCCCCGACAGCGGCAGTTGACAGCTGGGTAAGTAAAGCCGGATATGGCGACACCATTCAAGGAGGAGAATCCCATGTCAGTCGCCGGCACCTATAACGTCACCACCAAGACCCCGATGGGCGACCAGAGCGGCACTTTCACTGTTACGGTCGATGGCGACAGCTTCACCGGCAGCGTCTCCAACCCGATGGGCAACATGGAAGTGAACGACGGCAAGGTCGACGGCAACACGCTGACCTGGAAGATGGACATGAAAGTGCCCATGCCGATGTCGCTGACCTGCACCGCGACCGTGGACGGCGACGCGATCTCGGGCGAGATCGACACCGGCGCGTTCGGCAGGATGGCGATGGTAGGCTCGCGGGCCTAAGTAGTTTGCGCGGCTCCGGTCACACCGGGGCCAGCGCTGCATCCCCATAGATCACTGAAGTCATCGACAGCGCGCCATCGAGCGTGTCGCTGAACAGCGCCACTTCATCGCCGGGCAACCGCGCGCCGGCGGCGTAGAGCAGCGGCAGATAGTGCTCGCCTGAATTGACCGCGAGGCGGGCCTCCTCGGAGTCCAGCGCCAGCAGCGCCGCATCATCGCGGCCCAGCAGCGCGGCATTGATGCCCTCGCGGAACGCCTCGGCCCAGCCGGGCCGCGTACCCTGGCTTTGCCGCCACAGCGCGAGATTGTGGACCACATTGCCGCTGCCGACGATCAGCACCCCCTCATCGCGCAGTGGCCCAAGCGCGCGGCCCAGCGCGAAGTGTCCCTCAGGTTCGAGGCTGCGGTCGAGGCTCATCGCCACGACCGGAATATCGGCTGCCGGAAACATCGGCTGCAGTACGCCCCAGGTGCCGTGATCGAAGCCCCAGCTTTCATCGCGCACTACGCGATCTTTGCCAAGCAGACCCGCCACGCGCTCGACCAGATCAGCCGAGCCCGGCGCGGGATAATCCATGGCATAGAGCTCTGCCGGAAACCCGCGAAAATCATGGATCGTGCGCGGCGCGGCCCCGGAGGTGACATGCGTGCGGCCCAAGGTCTCCCAGTGCGCAGAAATCGCAAGGATCGCTATGGCTCGGGGCAGCGAGCGCCCCAATGCCTGCATCGCCCGGCGCTCGGGCACATCGGAAATCACCGTCATCGGCGAACCGTGGCCGATGAACAGGGCGGGCATGCGGGTCTGGGTCATTTACAGCATATGGTGTGCCGGCGTGCTGCCGGCAACCGACTCAGCCAAGCGCCTTCTTCACCGCTTCGTTCACCACTTGCGGGTTGGCCTTGCCCTGCATCGCCTTCATCGTCTGGCCGACGAAGAAGCCGAACAGGGCTTCCTTGCCGGCGCGGTACTGCTCGACCTTGTCGGCGTTGTCGGCGAGGACCTTGGCAACGGCCTCGTCGATCGCGCCGGTGTCGCTGGTCTGCTTCAAGCCTTCACGTTCGACGATCGCCGCCGCGCCGTCACCGGTCTCCAGCATTTTCTCAAACACCTGCTTGGCGATGGTTCCCGAAATCGTGCCGTCGCCGACCAGCGCGAGCAATTCGGCGGCCTGCGCCGGGCTGACGGGCGATGTCTCAAGGCTCTTGCCGAGACGGTTCAGCGCCCCGAACAGTTCGGAGGTCAGCCAGTTCGCCGCCTGCTTGGCGACATCGGCCTCGCTCTTGTTCTGCCGCTCGGCAGTGGCCGCGACCAGCCGCTCGAACCAGCGCGCGGTGTCAACCTCAGCGGTGAGAATATCGGCATTATAGGCCGACAGCCCCAGTGCATCGACATAGCGCGCGCGCTTGGCGTCGGGCAGCTCAGGCAGGCTCGCGCGGCATTCGGCGAGGAATGCGTCGTCCAGCTCCAGCGGCAGCAGGTCAGGATCGGGGAAATAGCGATAGTCATGCGCGTCTTCCTTGGAGCGCATCGAGCGGGTCTCGTTCTTGTCCGGATCATAGAGCCGGGTTTCCTGGACGATCTTGCCGCCGTCCTCGATCAGATCGACCTGCCGGCGCGCCTCGCTCTCGACCACGGCCATGACAAAGCGCACCGAATTGACGTTCTTGGTCTCGGTGCGCGTGCCGAACTCATCGCCGGGCTTGCGCACGCTGACATTGACGTCGGCACGCATCGAGCCTTCTTCCATATTGCCGTCGCATGAGCCGACATAGCGCAGGATCGAGCGCAGCTTGCGCAGATAGGCCCCGGCCTCGGCCGGCGAGCGCATATCAGGCTTGCTGACGATTTCCATCAGCGCAACGCCCGAGCGGTTGAGGTCGACATAGGACATCGTCGGATGCTGATCATGCATCAGCTTGCCCGCGTCCTGCTCGACATGGATGCGCTCGATGCCGATGGTCTTCACCGCGTCCGGGTTCTTGTCGTCGGGCACGATATCGATCTGCCCCTCGCCGACCAGCGGATGATAGAGCTGGCTGATCTGGTAGCCCTGCGGCAGATCGGCGTAGAAGTAGTTCTTCCGGTCAAACCGCGACCAGCGGTTGATCGGCGCTTCGATCGCCATGCCAGTGCGCACTGCCTGCCGGATGCATTCCTTGTTGAGCACCGGCAGCATCCCGGGCATCGCGGCATCGACGAGGGAGACCTGCGAATTGGGCTCCGCGCCGAATTCCGTCGCGGCGCCGGAGAACAGCTTGGAATGGCTCGTCACTTGCGCATGGACCTCAAGGCCGATCACGACCTCCCATTCGCCGGTTGCGCCCTGGATGCGGTAATTGTTCATGTCACCACCACCTGTCCGCGCGCGCCGTGAACCCGGCGCGTGTCTCGATCGCCAGCCCCGCATCGAGCACGCCCTGCTCGTCGAACGGCTTGCCGATCAGGTGCAGCCCCAGCGGCAGCCCTTCGCGGTTCAGCCCGGCAGGGACCGACATCGCCGGAAGTCCCGCAAGGCTCGCAGGCACCGAGAACACGTCGTTGAGATACATCTCAAGCGGATCGGAGCTCTTCTCGCCGAGCGCAAAGGCGGCGCTGGGGGCTGTCGGCGTAAGGATCACGTCGCACTGCTTGAACGCTTCGGTGAAATCGCGGCTGATCAGAGTGCGGACTTTCTGCGCCTGGGTGTAATAGGCGTCATAGAAGCCTGCCGAGAGCACATAAGTGCCGATCAGGATGCGGCGCTTTACCTCTGGCCCGAAGCCCGCCGCGCGGGTCGCGGCATACATGTCCTGCAGGCCCGCCCCGTCCGGCAGATCGCGCAGGCCATAACGCACACCGTCATAGCGCGCGAGGTTCGACGAGGCTTCAGCAGGGGCGATGATATAATAGGTCGGCAGCGCGTATTTGGTGTGCGGCAGCGAAATGTCGATTACTTCGGCGCCGGCATCCTTGAGCCAGGCAATGCCCTGGTCCCAGCTGGCGGCAACTTCACTGTCCATGCCGTCGAGCCGGTATTCGCGCGGGATACCAACTGTCTTGCCGCGCAGATCGCCGCTCAAGGCGGCTTCCCATGCAGGCACCGGCATATCGAGGCTGGTCGAATCCTTGGCATCGAAGCCCGCCATCACCTCCAGCATGATTGCGCAATCGCGCACATCGCGCGCCATCGGCCCGGCCTGATCGAGGCTCGATGCGAAAGCGACGATGCCCCATCGGCTGCACCGCCCATAGGTCGGCTTAATGCCGCTGATGCCAGTGAAGGCCGCAGGCTGGCGGATCGAGCCGCCGGTGTCAGTGCCGGTCGCTGCCGGGCAGAGCCGCGCGGCAACTGCCGCCGAGCTGCCGCCCGAGGAGCCGCCCGGGGCGAGCGCAGCATTGTCGCCATCATTCCTGCGCCACGGCGAAATCACATTGCCGAAATAGGAGGTCTCGTTCGACGAGCCCATGGCGAACTGGTCGAGGTTGAGCTTGCCCAGCATGCCCGCGCCCGCATCCCAGAGCTTCTGGCTGACAGTCGATTCGTATTCGGGCTTGAAGCCCTCAAGAATGTGGCTCGCAGCGGTCGTCTGCACGCCACGGGTAGCAAAGAGGTCCTTCATGCCGATCGGCACACCGGCGAGCTTGCCGAGCGCTTTGCCCGCAGCGCGGTCCGAATCGACCTTGGCAGCGGCTTCGAGCGCCTTTTCAGGCGTCGCCACAATGAAAGCGTTGAGCGCAGGGGCCGCCGCGACATTGGCATTGAATGCTTCGGCGACTTCAGCCGCCTTGAACTGCCCCGCGGCAACGCCTGCGCGGATTGCGGCGACTGTCAGATCGGTAAGGTCAGTCACTATTCAATCACCTTGGGGACGCCGAAAAAGCCATGTTCGGCCGCCGGCGCATTGGCCAGCACCGCGTCGCGCTTGCCGCCGCCGGTGAGCGGGTCGGCATTGATCACATCTTCGCGCAGACGCAGGTGGTTGGGAATCACTGCCGTCATCGGCTCAACGCCGGTCACGTCGACTTCGGCCAGATGCTCGACCCAGGCGAGAATGCCGTTCAGTTCAGGCACCATGGCCGCAAGCTCGGCATCGCTGACCTTGATCCGGGCGAGCGCAGCGATCTTCGCCACGGTTGCGGTATCAACTGACATGCACTGGGCCTCAGGGCTGCGGCGCGGAAGGCGGAGGCGCGCCAGGGCCGCCGGGACCAGCACCGGCGCCGCCCTGCATCTGCTGCATCTGCTGCATCATGCGCTGCTGCTGTTCGATCTCGGCGCGGCTGCGGAAATCAAGCAGCTCGATCTCGAAAGTCAGATCGGTGTTGGGCGGAATCGGGCCTGCCTGCTGCGCGCCATAGCCCAGCTCGGAGGGGATCAGCACTTTGTACTTGCCGCCGCGCTGCATCTGCACAAGCGCCTTGGTGAAGCCGGGAACCACGCCCGCGAGCGGAAGCGCCGCCTGCTGCTGCTGGTCGAACACTTTGCCATCGGGCAGCGTGCCCTTGTAGTTGATCAGCGCCACGTCATCGATCGTTGGCGACTCGCCCTGGCCGGCGGTCAGCGTTTCGACGGTAACTGCTGCAGGCATTGCCGCCCAGGCCACACCGGCCGCTGCGGCAGCCGCCGCCACGACGCCCAGCCACATCTTGCCGAGCGATCCCTTGGCGATTGGCTGAAGAGGTACGCGGGTAATCTCGGTCATGGGTGATTCCTGCTTCTCGGGAAATGCAAAAGGGCGCGGTGTTGCCGCGCCCTCATGGCCTAAGCGGCCAAGCTTCCCGGATCAAGCCCGGGATGACGCTTGCAGCCTTACTTGATGCCGTCGCGCTCGGCGCGCTTGCGGTCCATCTTGCGGGCGCGGCGAACAGCAGCTGCCTTTTCGCGGGCGCGCTTTTCGCTCGGCTTTTCATAGTGCCGGCGCAGCTTCATCTCGCGATAAACGCCCTCACGCTGAAGCTTCTTCTTCAGCGCGCGCAGAGCCTGATCGACATTGTTATCGCGGACCATAATTTGCATAAACAGCAACACCTCAAGAGCATAAGGCCAGAACCCCGATCACATGCGGGGGGACGCCTTAAGAAAACGCGAAGACGGGCCGAATCCCCGAGGGGACGGCTCGAACGAGAGCGCCGCTAGCAAAGGGCGCGGGGATTGGCAAGCGCGCAGGCGGGATTTGCGGCAAATGCGAAGCGCGACTAAGGCGTCACAGCAATGACCTCACCTTCACTCCTCGCTTCGTCGCTTTATGTCGCCATTGGCGGCGCGCTCGGCGCGTGGCTGCGCTTTGTTGTCGGGCGACTGTTGCCGTCGGCCCAGTTCCCCTGGGCAACCCTGACAGTAAATATCATCGGCAGCTTCGCCATGGGCCTGCTCGCGGGCTGGCTGGCGAGGGCTGGCGGAAACGAATCGCTACGCCTGTTACTGGGCGTCGGCGTGCTTGGCGGCTTCACCACGTTTTCAGCGTTCAGCATGGACATCGTGCAACTGGCGCAGCGCGGCGAGGCAAGCCTTGCTGCACTCTATATGGCGCTGTCGCTTGGCGGCGGAATTCTCGGGCTGCTTGCCGGGCTTACATTGATGCGAGGCATGGCATGACCCTTCGACAAGCTCAGGGTGAACGGGAATCGGTGAGACAGTTCACCGTTCAGGCCGACGACGAAGGCGTGCGCCTCGACCGCTGGTTCAAGCGCCACTTGCCCGAAGTCGGCTTCGCGACGGTCAGCCGCTGGGCGCGGACCGGGCAGATTCGGGTCGATGGCAAGCGCGCTGCACCCGAGGACCGGCTGGCGGCAGGCCAGGTGCTGCGGGTTCCGCCCGGCGGCGCCGCGCTCGAACGCAAGACCGGCCCGGTGCGCGTGACGCTGGGCGAGGCGCAGATCGAACAGGCCGAAGCCATGGTCCTGACCCGCGACCGCGCGGCAATCGTGCTCAACAAGCCGCCGGGCCTCGCCACGCAGGGCGGCACCGGCACCAGGGAGCATGTCGACGGGCTGCTCGATGCCTTTGCCGACACCGGCCCGAGGCCAAGGCTGGTCCACCGGCTCGACAAGGACACTTCGGGCGTGCTGCTGATCGCGCGCACCCCGGGCAGTGCCGCGTTCTTTTCCAAGCGCTTTTCCACCCGCTCGGCGCGCAAGATCTATTGGGCGCTGGTCGCCGGCGTGCCTGATATCGAGGATGGCCTGATCGAGCTGTCGCTGGCCAAGCAGCCGGGCAGCGGCGGCGAAAAGATGATGGTCGACGAATCCGAACAGGGCCTGAGCGCGCGCACCCGCTACCGCGTGCTCGACCGCGCCGGCAATCGCGCCGCCTGGGTCGAGCTGCAACCGCTCACCGGGCGCACCCACCAGCTGCGCGTCCACATGGCGGCAATCGGCCACCCGATCATCGGCGACGGCAAATATGGCGGCCCCGAATCGTTCCTCACCGGCTCGATCAGCCGCAAGATGCACCTGCATGCCCGCCGACTGATCATCGATCATCCCGATGGCACGCCGCTCGATGTAACCGCGCCGCTGCCCACGCATTTCGCGGCCTCCATGGAGCAGCTGGGCTTTGACGAGGCGCTGGGCGAGGACTTGCCCGATGCCCCCAAGCCGCCCCGGCGCGAGACGGAAAAGGCAGCCGCCAAGGCCCATGCCAAGACCTATCGCAAGGAACGGCGCGGTGAGCGGCGCATCCGCAAGAGCGGCGAACGCGGGCCTGCCGGCAAGGGGCTGGCTGCACCTGCCGCCAAGGCCAAGCCCAGACCAGCGGGCAAGGGACCGGCCCGCCCCGCCGGCAGGCCAGGAGCCCGGCCAGGCCCGGGGCCAAAGGCGCGCTAGGGCGATGCATCCCAATGCCGCCTTCCGCCCCGATCCCGCCACTGGCGGCGACCATGCGCTGCTCGAATCACTGATCGCGGAGATCGGCTTCGGCATGGTCTTCGCTACCACTCCCGATGGCCCGCGCGTCGCGCACGTACCCATGCTGCAGGCCCCGGACGTCACGGTGCAGTTTCACTTGGCACGCGGCAATGCGCTGACCCGGCACTTGAACGGCATGACCGCGCTGGCAGTGATCAATGGCCCCGACGGCTATGTTTCGCCGCGCTGGTATGGTGATCCGGGGAAAGTGCCGACGTGGAACTATGTGTCGCTCGAACTCGAAGGCCGGGTACGGCGGATGGATGCGGATGGCCTGCTCGCGCAGCTCACGGCGATCAGCGCACGCCAGGAAGCCCGCATTGCCGGGGGCGAGCCATGGACGATGGACAAGCTGCAGCCAGACAAACTTCGTCAACTGCTCGCCGGTATCGTCGGCTTCGAGCTTGAAGTGCTGGCCTGGCGGCCGACATTCAAGCTCTCGCAGAACAAGCCCAGTGATGAGCGCGCGCGTGTGGCAGACGGGCTGGAGGGCGAAGGCATGCCGGCGATTGCCCAGCTGATGCGGACGCTGGCACCATGAGCGCGCGGCTCGCTGTGTTCGATTGCGATGGTACGCTGATCGACGGGCAGGCCAGCATCTGCGCAGCGATGGAGCAGGCGTTCAGCCAGTTCGGTCTGCCGCTGCCGCCGCGCAACGACGTGCGCCGCGCCGTCGGCCTCAGCTTGCCGCTGGCGATTGCCCGGCTCCTGCCGCAAGCTGACACGGCCCAGCAGCTCGCTTTGGTCGATGCCTACAAGCAGGCCTTCCGCGCCGCGCGCAGCGATGGGACGTTGCAGCAACCGCTCTACGACGGAATGGCGCCTTTGCTGGGCCGGCTGCATGATGCCGGCTGGCTCCTCGGGGTTGCCACCGGAATGTCGAGCAGGGGGCTGGAGCATTGCCTGGCGATGCACGGTCTGTCGCATCTGTTCATCACCCTGCAGACCGCCGACCTGCACCCTTCCAAGCCGCATCCCGCGATGCTTGAGGCGGCGCTGGAGGAAGCCGGCGCGGCGCCTGCACAGGCCGTGATGATCGGCGACACCGCCTTTGACATGGCCATGGCCGTTGCCGCCGGCGTGCGCGGCATCGGCGTCGACTGGGGCTATCACGAGGCCCCCGAATTGCTCAGCGCCGGAGCGGGGGCAGTCGCCACCGATCCGGCCCACCTGGAGGAGTTGCTCAACCAATGAACCACGATCTTTCCGGCGCACCCGAACCGACCAAACTGGAAAAACAGCGCTTCATGGCGATCCAGCTAATGCGCATGATGGGCGCGGCGCTGGCGATTCTGGGCGTGCTGATCGCTGGCGGCAAGATCGACCTGCCACCACTGGTCGGCTATGTCTTTGTCGTGATTGGCCTCGTCGATTTCTTCGTCATGCCCAAGGTGCTCTCCCGCCGCTGGCGCACGCCCGGCCCATGAAGCGCTTCTACAAGGAGGTTGCGACGGGTGAGGCCGCCGGCGGCTGGCAGGTGCTGCTCGACGGCCGCGCGATAAAGACTGCGGGCAAGGCCCCGCAGATCGTGCATTCGCGCGCGCTTGCCGAGGCCTTGGCAGCGGAATGGGCAGCACAAGGCGAGACAATCGATCCCGCCAGCTTCCCGATCCGCGACCTTGCCGACTATGCCATCGACATTGCCGGACCGAGCCAAGCCACGGTGATCGCCGCAATCCTGCGCTTCGCAGAGAGCGACACGCTGTGCTACCGCGCTAACCCGGATGACGCCTTGTTCGCGCGCCAGCAGGCAGTCTGGGAACCACTGGTCATGGCGGCGGAGGCGCGCTGGGATGCGCGGTTCGTTCGGGTTTCCGGCGTGATCCACCAGCCGCAGCCCACCGCGACTTTGGCCAGAATGGAAGCAGTCCTCGGCGAACTGGACGCCGCGAGTCTCGCGGCGCTGCATACACTGGCGAGCCTTGCTGCCTCGCTGATCATCGGCCTCGCCGCGCTGGCCCCGGACGCGGAGCCCGAGGCACTGTGGCAGGCATCCGAATTGGAAGAAGAGTGGCAGGCCCAACTGTGGGGCCGTGATGCCGAAGCCGAAGATCGCAGCGCGCGGCGCTTTGCGACGTTCAAGGCGGCAATGCGATTTGCGGGGCTGGCGAAGGGCTAGCCCTGCCGCAGCCTAACCCACCCAGTCGGCCACTTCCTTTGCCACCTGGTTTGCCGCGCGGTTGAGCGCAGGCGCGATGCTCTCGGCTGTGGCTGATACTCCCGGCACTTCGGCTTCGAAACGGCGGACCTGAATCGCGCCCTTGCCGTCGCTGCGGATCGCGTCATAGCGCACTACGGCTGATTGGCTGCGCGCGTCATAGCCCATGTCGACAAGGCGGCCGCCGAGCGTGGTCTTGGCGCTGGCACCCTCGTCTCCAGCCTCCAGCACCAGCCGCTTGCCGCGCGAGCGGATGGTTTCGGCGATGAGCTGGCGGAACAGGCGCGCGGGGCGCTCCACCCAGGTGACATCGGTAAGGTAGGCGATTCGCGCATCATCGACCTGCACCGGAATGCGCAGCACATCGAGCTTGCGGCCCGCCTCGGGATCCAGCACCACCAGCGCGTCAGCTTGCGGGCCACTCGGCAGCGCGCCTGCGGCCGGGCTCTGATCCGCGGTAAGGCCGATCAGCATTTTCGGCGCCTTGCCACCCAGACTGATGCAGCCCGAAAGCGTCAGCGCGAGCAATGCAGCCGCCGCTCCTTGTCGTATCCCGCGCAAGCGATTGCTCCCCGTCATGGCCAGATTCATGGTTTGAAGTCCGGCAATTGCGAGCCCCCGGTCAGGGCTCCCGCGCCCTGCTCGTCGACCTTTTCGGCAACGCTGCGCAGCGCGCGGGTCGCAGTGCGCAGTTCGCGCAGCGCGGCTTCGGCCTCGGGCAGGGTGGTGGCTGAAAGCTGGCGCATCGCCGGGCGCGCGTCGCCAAGCGTCGCCTCGAGCGAATCGGCCGCCCGCTGCGCCGAGCCCAGCGTGGTGCGCAAATCGCGCACCAGCAAGCCGCCCTCATCGCCGAGCAACTTGTTGGCCGAGCCCGCCACTTTGTCAAAGTTCGCCAGAGTTGCCGAAGCCTGACGCAAGGTCGCCTGCAAGTCGGTCAGCGTAGTTTTGACCTCGGGCGAGGCCTTGGCAAGCTCGCCGGTCAGGACATTGGTGTTAGCCAGGATGCCCTTGAATTCCTTCTGGTTCTCATCCGACAGCAACGTGTTCAGCCGGTCCGAAAGCGTCGCCAACCGTTCCAGCAGCACCGGCGCGCTGTTGAGGATCGCGCCAAGGCCGCCGCGCTTGGTTGGGATAACCGGCACGCCTTCGGGGCAGAATGCCTTGGGATTCTCCTTGGGACAGACCAACGGCAAGGCGCCTTTGACCGCGCCTTCCAGCAGGATCGCTCCGGTGCCGGTGAAGCTCGACTGCATGGTCGCGGTGGTGCCCTGAAGGATGGGCACGGTCTTATTGACGCTGATGCGGACTTTGACGAAGCTGGGATCCCGGCGCCACAGTTCGATAGTGTCGATTGTGCCGACCGGCACGCCCGAGAACGTAACCTGGCTGCCCTTGGCAAGGCCATTGACCGACTGGCTGAAAAATATGTCGTAACGCTTGAGGTCGCCCTCGTTCAGCCGCGCGATCCAGACGAAGAAGCCGGCGACTGCTGCAAGCAGGGCCAGCGTCACCGCTCCGACAAAGACATGGTTCGCCCGGGTTTCCATTGCCTCGCTCTATGCCCCTGCTTTGCCCGGCTTGTCCATCGCCTTGGCGACAACAGGGAACGCCTTGGCGCCACCGGGTTCTGGATCGGACGAAGCCCTGGCCGCCCGCCCGCGCTCTTGCGAGCTTTGCGCGGCTCGCCCGCGCGGGCCATTGAAGTATTCCTGAATCCACGGATGGTCGAGCGCCAGCAACTCCGGGATTGTCCCCACCGCGATCACTTTACCGTCTGCAAGCACCGCCACCCGGTCGCAGATCTCGTAGAGGGTATCGAGATCATGCGTGATCAGGAACACGGTCAGCCCCAGCGTTTCCTGCAATTCGCGGGTCAGTTCATCGAAAGCCGCCGCGCCGATCGGATCCAGTCCGGCAGTGGGCTCGTCAAGGAACAGCAGTTCGGGATCAAGCGCCAGCGCCCGCGCCAGACCGGCGCGCTTCTTCATCCCGCCCGATAGCTCGCTGGGGTATTTGAATGCAGCCTCTTCCGGCAGGCCGGAGAGCTTCACCTTGAAGCGGGCAATCTCCTCGCGCAGATTATCGCCGATCTCGGGATAGAACTGGCGAAGCGGCACCTCGATGTTCTCTTCCACCGTCAGCGTCGAGAACAGCGCGCCGCCCTGAAACAGCACGCCCCAGCGCGAACGAATGTCGATATCGTCCTGCTCGGTGCTGTTGATAATCGAGCGGCCCAGCACAGTGATCTCGCCCTCATCAGGCTGCTGCAAGCCGATGATCGCGCGCATCAGCACCGACTTGCCAGTGCCCGAGCCGCCGACCACGCCCAGAATCTCCCCGCGCCGGACTTTCAGCGACAGGCCCTCATGGATGACGTGTTCGCCAAAGCTGTTGCGCAGCCCTTCGACAATGATCGGGAAATCATCCCGCTCGTCCTCAGCTGAATTTTCAATGCTCATCCCCAGCCCACTTCGCTGAAGAAAATGGCGAAGAACGCATCAAGCACGATGACCATGAAAATCCCGGCAACCACCGCCATGGTCGTGCGCCGGCCGACTTCTTCCGAATTCGATTTGACCTGCATGCCGTTATAGCAGCCGGCAATCGCGATGATCAGTCCGAACACCGGCGCCTTGATCATCCCCACCCAGAAATCATGCAGCGGCACCACTTCCTGGATGCGCGTAAGGAAGGTGAAAAAG
>CAXNKI010000006.1:0-12774 GCA_964202645.1 Alphaproteobacteria bacterium
AATTGACCCAGGATCCCGGCGCACTCAGACCTTCGCGAGGCCTCACCGATCCTTCATACTGTCGTCCATTGGGCGGCTGATCTGGATAATCAGAGTTGCTTAAACAGCCAATTTGGCATCAGAAGTCGCGCACTTACCTCATTGTGTAGCGCACAGGCAGATATTTGACGCCGCCGACAAAGCTACCCTCGACAAAGCGCGGCGTGCCAGCGAGCTCGATATCCTCCACCCGCGCCAGCAATTCCCGGAAAAAAGCGGTCAATTCGAAGCGCGCCAGATACTGGCCAAGGCAGACATGCGGGCCGGTTCCAAAGGCGAGGTGCCGATTGGGTTTGCGGTCGATGCGGAAGGCGAAGGGATCGCCGAAAACTGTTTCGTCGAAGCTGGCTGACGGATAGCTCATCATCAGATAGTCGCCGGCCATGACCTGCTTTCCGGCGACGACGCAATCAGCAACGGCCGTGCGGACGAAATGCTTGACCGGGTTGGTCCAGCGCAGAATTTCCTCGACCGCGAGCGGCATTAGCGTTGGATCGGCGCACAGTTTCGCCATCTCTTCGGGGTGTTCGATCAGTGCCAGCATGCCGCCGGTCAGGCTGTAGCTGGTGGTATCGTGGCCAGCCGTCGCGATGATGTTGAAATAACCGAAAGTGTCGCGGTCCGAGAGATATTCGCCGTCGATCCGCGCATTAGCCACCAGGCTGGCAAGGTCGCCGTTCGGATGGGCGCGGCGATCGGCGATGACGGCCTGAAAATAGTTGTACATCTCGATCATAGCCTTGCGAGCGCCGCCTTCTGCCTGGAATTCGGGATCCTGGCTGGACAACGTCTGCTGGGTGAGCCGCATCATCATCGGTTCGTCCTGCTCGGGCACGCCCAGCATCGACATGATTACGCGCAGCGGGAACGGCATGGCGATCTCGGCAAAATCGCATGTGCCGCCCTTGTCTGCCATGCGGCCAACGAACAGCCCCGCCAGCCGTTCGATGTCGCCCAGAATGGCTTCCAGCCCCTTGGGGGTGAAATAGCTCTGGGTGATCTCGCGATAGGCCAGATGCTCAGCGCCATCCATCAGGATCAGATTGCGCATCAAGTCTTTGGTTTCGAGCCCGCCGGCGGCTTCACGCGTCATCGCTTCATAGGCCAGCGGCAGGATCGCTTGCCGAGGCTCGTTGATAAATTGCTTGGCATCACGTTCGATCGCCATGAGATCTGCGTGGCGGGTCACTAGCCAGAACGGTGCGTAACCTTCGGCCTCAACATATGGCAACGGGTCGGTTTGGCGCAGTCTGGCGAGCAGGCCATTCAGCACCACGGGATCGGTGAAAGTCCTGGGATCGGCAATTGCTTTGGCGGGCAGGTCGTTCTCGATCACGGGCATCCTCGCTTGCGGTTGCTCTGACTGGCAAGCTCGTCAATAAGGCGCAGGCAAGTTAATGCAACAGAGGCGATTCATATTGGCATGAAAGCGCCGCCGATGCCGGGAGATAAGTCGATGAAAGCAGCTGTATTCCGTGAAATCGGTCAGCCGATGTCCATCGAGGAGGTCTCGATTTCCAAGCCCCAGGGCCGCGAGGTGCTGGTGCGGATGATGGCGGTGGGCGTGTGCCATTCCGATCTCCACGTGATGACTGGCGACTCTCCGCATCCTCTGCCCGCTGTGCTTGGCCACGAGGCTGCCGGCATCGTCGAGCAGGTTGGGCCGGAAGTGCGCCATGTGCAGCCGGGCGATCATGTCATCGTCTGCCTCACCTTCCACTGCGGCCACTGCGAGCATTGCCTGGGCGGGCATACCCATCGCTGTTATACGCCGGAAGCCGAGCGCGGGCCTGAGGAGCCGCCGCGGCTCTATTCCGCCACCGAACAGTTCACCCCTTTCATGCGTATGGGCGCCTTTGCCGAGCTGATGCTGGTGCACGACAGCGGCGTTGTGCCGATCCAGCGCGACATGCCGTTCGATCGCGCCTGCCTGATCGGCTGCGGAGTGACTACGGGTTTCGGCGCGGTGGTGAACAAGGCGCAAGTGCGCCCCGGCGAGACGGTTGCAGTGATCGGCTGCGGCGGGGTCGGCCTCGCGGCGATCAACGGCGCGGCGGTGGCCGGCGCGGGGCGGATCATCGCCATCGACATGGTGCCTTCCAAGCTGGAACTGGCAAAAGTGTTTGGCGCAACCGACGGGATCGATGCCAGCCAGGGCAATGTCGTGAAACAGATCCGCGAGTTGACGGACGGGCGCGGGGTTGATCACGCGATCGAAGCGATCGGCCTGAAGCAGACCATCGAGGATGCGTTCGGCATGCTGGTCAAGGGCGGGCTGGCCACCGTCGTCGGCATGGCGCGCTATGATGTGAAGGTTGAATTGCCGGCAATCACTTTCCTCAACGAGCGCCGCATCCAGGGCTCGATGATGGGCGGTGTGCGCAATGGCATCGACATTCCGCGCTATGTCGAATTCTACATGGAGGGCCGCCTGAAGATCGACGAGCTGATCTCGCGCCACCGTCCCCTGGCCGAAATCAACGAAGCTTTCGACGACATGAAGACCGGCGCGCTGGCGCGCACAGTTCTGACATTCGACTGACGGAAGGCGCGCAGAATGCTGACCAAGGGCGACGAATACCCCATCCACCAGACCCCGGACCCGATTGCCTTTTCGGGCACCGACCGCAATTTTTACGACCGTTATTTCTTCAACGGATACACGGCGGATGGCGAAGTCTATTTCGCTGCCGCGATGGGGATTTATCCGCATCTGAACATCATCGATGCGGGATTTGCGGTGCGCATCGGCGCGAAGCAATACAACCTCCACGCCTCGCGGCACTTGCACATGGAGCGGATGGATACGCAGGTCGGCCCGGTCAGGGTCGAAGTGATCGAGCCGCTGCAAAGCTTGCGGGTAGTGGTCGAGGACAACGAGCACGGCATCAGCGCCGATTTGACCTTTACCGGCCGTCATTTCCCCATCGAAGAGCCCCGCACCACCCGGCGCAATGGCCCGCGCATCGTCCAGGACATCACCCGGATGACCCAGCTCGGCCACTGGACGGGCTGGATAAAGGCAGGCGGCAGTAAAGCCACTTTGGTCGGAAAGAGCACCAGCGGCACGCGTGACCGCAGCTGGGGCGTGCGCCATGTCGGCATGCGCGATCCGCAAGTGCCAGTGACGCAAGCCGAATTCCAGGTCTGGTGGTTTTGGGTACCTGCCCATTTTGACGACCGCGTGCTGCATTTCTTCGTCAACGAAGATGGCGATGGCAAAGTGTGGAACCTGGGCTGTGTGATGCTGAAGGACGGCGGCGCGTCTGAACATCTTCGCGATGCCCGGTTGGAGGTCGAATTCGACCCTGGCACGCGCTACCCGGCGAGGGGGATTGTCACCGCGCAGGACGAGGATGGCGGGCAATACCGCATCGAGATTGCGGCCGGGCCGCGCTTCTATCTCTCCGGCATTGGCTACATGAACCCGGATTGGTCGCATGGGCTCAACAAGGGGCCGCTGGCGGTTGGCTATGACGAATACGATTGCGGTGCCGTCAGCCACGGCGCGCGCTTTGAACACCCGCAGGCCTTTGCCCGCCTCGTGATGACCACACCGGAAGGTACTGTTCTGCAGGGGGCGGGTTGCTTTGAATCGATCGTGCTTGGCCGCCATGTGCCTTCGGGCCTCAGCAGCATGTTCGATGTGCCATGAGTAATCTGGAGGCGCGGATTGCCGCCTATCTGGCGCACCGGATGCCCGGCGCGAGCGGCATAATTGTTGATGAGCTGGCGCGAATTTATGGCGGCTCGAGCCAGGAAACCTATCGCTTGCGCGGCTGCTGGCAGGAATCTGGCGCGGCAGTGAAAAAGCGCCTGATCCTGCGCCGTGATGCGCCGGCGGGGCTGGTGGTCGCCGAGCGTGACCTTGAATACAACGTCTATCGCGCGCTGGCAGGGCAAGGGATTCCGGCGCCTGAAGCCCATTTTCTCGAGCTCGATCCCAAGTGGCTGGACCGCCCGTTTTTCATCATGGACCTTATGCCCGGCAAGCCCGGCAACCCGTTTGGAGAAGATCCCTACGAGGGCCACGACGAGACTATCGCGCGCGAGTTCTGGTCGGTTCTGGGCCGGCTCGCCGCGCTCGACCACCGTGCGCTGGGGCTGTCCTCGTTGCGGAATGGCGAGGCAGCATCGGGCTTCTGGCGGCTCGAGCTCGATCGCTGGGAGGCGATCATCGACGAAGGCGAGGCAGTGGTCGAGCCGATCGTGCGCGGCGCGATCCGCTGGCTGCGGCGGAATCCGCCCGCCGAGCCCGCCAAGCCTGCAATTGTTCACGGCGACTACCGCTCGGGCAATTTCCTGTTCACTCCGGATGGGCACATCAGTGCGATTCTCGACTGGGAAATGTGCCACATCGGCGATCCCTTGGAGGATGCCGCCTGGGGCATCGATCCGTTCTGGCCGATCACGCGGCATCTGTCTCTGGAGGCGGGGCTCGCCGAATGGCAGGCGGCGAGCGGGATGCAGGCGGACCGCCGCAGCCTCGACTGGTGGCGGCTGTTTTCGGCGGTGAAGGCCTGTGCAATCTGGACCACTGCGGAAGCAGCATTGGCCAGCGGCGAAAGCCACGAAATGGTCGTCGCGCTCTCGGGGATCCGCGCCGGGCATTTCCACCGCAAGACCATCCTAGCGCTGCTGCGCGAGTTTGGAGAGATCGCATGAGGCTGACGGTTGAAGCCGCGCTGCGCCGCATCGGCGACTTGCTGAGCGATGATGTTGCTCCCGATTTGCACACGCCCTTCCTCGGCCAGTCGGTGCGCATGGCAGGCAGCGTGCTGACAATCTGCGCCAACTGGGTCGACGATGCCGCCGCGATCCGGGTGGAGGAAAACGCCAAACTTCGCAGCGTTCTGGGCCTGCCGGCCGCGAGCGATCCGGGGCTGCGGATCAGCCAGCTCGACAGCGAGAACCACCGGCTGCGGCGGTTGCTGGTTGAGGCTCATGCGGCGGCGGAGGAAGCCGGCGATGCGGCGCGCAATGCAGCGATCTGGGCGCTGCTCGAGGAGATAGAACTGGCCCGGGCGCACCGGGAATAGGCTAGCCCTGCCTCACTCCCAATATTTTGCCCTGAGCTCTTTCTTGTAGAGCTTGCCCGTCTCCGCCCGTGGCAATTGCGCCATGAATTCGACACTTCTCGGGCACTTCACATCGGCCAGCCGTTCGCGGCACCACTCAATAAGTGCTGCTTCCAGCTGCGGCCCCGCTTCGGCCCAGTGCGTCGGCTGGACCACGGCTTTCACTTCCTCTCCGAACAACGCATTGGGCACGCCGAACACCGCTACATCGGCGACTTGGGAATGACCAATAAGCAGGTTTTCGACTTCCTGCGGATAGACATTCACCCCGCCCGATATGATCATGAAGTCCTTGCGGTCGGCGAGGAACAGGTAGCCCTCGGCATCGATGCGGCCCACATCGCCCAGGGTCGACCAGTCGCTGTGCAATGGATTCCGCGCGGAGGCGGTCTTTTCGGGGGCGTTGTGATAGGCAAAGTCGGGGCCGTCGCTGAAGTAGATCGTGCCGACCTCGCCCACTGGCAGTTCCGCGCCGTCATCATCGCAGATGCGGATCTTGCCATGCAGCGCGCGACCGACCGTGCCGGGGCGCTCCAGCCATTCTCTGCTGCTCACAACCACGAAGCCGCTGCCCTCGGTGCCCGAATAGTATTCCTCGATGATTGGCCCCAGCCAGTCGATCATCGCCCGCTTGACCGGCACCGGACAGGGCGCAGCGGCGTGGATCACGGTCTTGAGCGACGACAGGTCGTATTTCGCGCGAACATCCTCAGGCAGTTTGAGCAACCGAACGAACATCGTCGGCACGACTTGCGTCATCGTTGCAGCGAAGCGTTCGATATTGGCGAGGAAGGCCTCGGGATCGAACTTGTCCATCACCACCAGCGTGCCGCCAAGGCACTGCGTCGTGGTGGAGAAACCCATCGGCGCGGCGTGATAGAGCGGCGCAGGCGAGAGATAGACGGTATCCGGCCCGAAGGGATAGAGCTTGCCGAACAAGTGCACGCTGCCCAGTGGCTGGATCGGATCGCTGCCGCTGGTGGGAAGCATGTTGCGGATGCCCTTGGGCCGCCCGGTGGTGCCCGAAGAATAGGCCATGCGCGCGCCATTGGCCTCGTCGGCAATCGGCGTCGCGGACTGCGCGGCGCACAGGTCGCGCCAGCCGGGCAGGCCTGGAAAGTCGCCGATGGTGAGCACATTCTTCAACGCCGGCATCTGCCCGCGCATCGCCCCCAATTGACCGGCAACATCGCCCAGCGTGTCAGCGATCAACAGAGCCTTTGCCCCGCTGTCTGTCACGATATAGGCGATCTCGTCGGCCTTGAGCCGGGTCGAAGTGGGGACCAGCACAATGCCGGAGCGCTGCGTCGCCCAGAAAATGTCGAAGAAGTCCGGGCGGTTGTCGCAGACCATGCAGATCGTGTCGCCGACCTGCAGGCCATGCGCGCGCAAGGCATGCGCGCCGCGATTGGCCCGCGCTTCCAGTTCGCCATAGGTCACGGTCTCGCCCGAACCGGCCATGATCAGCGCCGGGGCATCGGGGCGAGTCTCTGCGTGGATGCGGGGATGCATGGCGTCTCGCTTTCGTCTATCCAGGGGCTGGCGATATGGCAGCACGCGGCCTATTGCAACGGCAGTAGAGCAATAGGCCCGCGGAGGAGTGGAACATGACAGCAGGCGATGACGCCGATAGCGGGGCCGGCGCGGTCCGCACAGCGATCGATGAGGCGGCGCTGGAATCCTGGCTCGCTGCGCATCTGCCGGGCTTTGCCGGGCCGCTGACGATCGAGCAGTTCAACGGCGGCCAGTCGAACCCGACCTACCAGCTGACCACACCGTCGGCGCGCTATGTTTTGCGGCGCAAGCCTGCGGGGCCGATCCTCAAGGGCGCACATGATGTGCTGCGGGAGGCGCGCGTGCAGCGAGCGCTCGAAGACAGCCCGGTGCCAGTCGCGCGCATCCTCGCCACTTGCGAGGACGACGCTGTGATCGGCAGCGTCTTCTATGTGATGGAAATGGTCGAAGGGCGCATTTTCTGGGACTCCTCGTTCCCCAGCGTGCCGCGCGATGAGCGCCGTGCCTATTTCGACGAGATGAACCGGGTGATCGCCGAACTCCACGGGCTTGATCCGGCCGCAGTGGGGCTCGCCGACTATGGCCGCGCGGGGGGCTATTTCGAGCGCCAGATCTCGCGCTGGTCGCAGCAGTATCTCGCCGATGACCTGGCTGGTCGCGATGCCAACATGGATGCACTGATCGAATGGCTGCCGGGCGCGATTCCACCGGGTGACGAAACAACCATCGTCCACGGCGACTTCCGCGCCGACAACATGATATTCCACCCCGAGCGGCCGCAAGTGCTCGCGGTGCTCGATTGGGAGCTTTCGACACTCGGCCACCCGCTGGGCGACTTCGCCTATCACGCGATGGTCATGCGGCTGCCGCCCGAAATCCTTGGCGGGCTGGGCGGGCGCGACCTGGCCGCACTCGGACTGCCGAGTGAAGAGGAATACGTGACCGCCTATTGCCGGCGCACCGGGCGGACGGGGATTCCGGCGTGGAATTTCTACCTCGCGTTCAACATGTTCCGCCTCGCCGCGATCCTTCACGGGATCAAGGGCCGGCTGCTGCGCGGAAATGCCACCTCGGCCAGCGCCGAAGAACGCGCCAGCCATTTCCCGCGCCTTGCAGCATTGGCGCGAACGACGATGGAGCAGGCTTAAGCGCATGAAGGCCCAGCGGGCAGGGGCCACGGAATGGCAACAGGGCTGGGCGCTGGTGCTGGCCAGTTTTGTCGGCTTTTCCTTTTTTTCGCTGCCCACTGCCTCGATGGGCGTGTTCATGCAGCCGATCGGCGACGAATTCGGCTGGGGCCGCACGCTGATTGCCGCGGGGACCAGCATTTCCTCGGTTGTCACCGCGCTGCTCTCGCCGTTCTTCGGCATCCTGATTGATCGTTATGGTTCGCGCCGACTGGCGCTGCCCGGCCTCGTCATCACTGCGCTCGCCATGGCAAGCATCGCGCTGGCCAATGGCTCGCCGCTGCAATGGTTGGCGATCTGGGCTTTCTATGCGCTGATTTCGATCACGGTGAAGACAACGGTGTGGACTGCGGCAGTCTCGGGCACTTTCACTGCGGGCCGCGGCCTGGCGCTCGGCCTGACGCTATCGGGCACGGCGGCGGCGCAGATCATTGCCCCGCCGCTGGCCAACTGGCTGGTGGACGAGATGGGCTGGCGGCTGGCCTATGTCTGGATGAGTCTGGGCTGGGGCGGGCTCGCGCTGCTGCTCGCCTGGTTGTTTCTCTATGATGCGCATGACCGCAACCGCGCTTTGGAAAGCGCTGATGCACCGGCGGAGCTTCCTGGCCTTAGTCTCGCCGAGGCCTGGCGCAGCCGCGCGCTGTGGGCCATCGCCGCCTCGACCTTCCTGATGATGTTCCTGAGCCTCGGGCTGCAGATCCATCAGGTGCCAATCCTCACCGGTGCCGGGATATCGCGCAGCAATGCCGCCTGGCTGGCCGGGCTGTTCGGCGTGGCGGGCATCATCGGCAAGCTGGTCACTGGCTGGCTGCTCGACCGTTTCCCCCACGCCAATGCGATTGGCGCGGCCACGCTGGCGGCCAACTCCATCGCTTTCGGCCTGCTCCTGTGGGGCGTCCATGCGCCAGTGCTGATTGTCGCGGCGATCCTGCTCAACGGCTATTCGGCGGGCTGCAAGCTGCAGATCTGCACGCTGCTGACAGCGCGCTATGGCGGCATGCGCAATTTCGGCAAGATCTATGGCACCATGACCAGTGTGGTCGCGCTGTCATCCGGGGTGGGGCCCATGGCCGCCGGCGCGGTCTATGACCTGACCGGCGGCTATGGCATGTTCCTCATTGCTGGCGTGATCGGTTGCCTGGTCAGCGGTCTGCTGGTGCTGACATTGCCCGCCTTGACCGCAGACTTGCCTCAGGCCGCCAGCGAATAAGGCGTGATCTCGCCTGCCAGATACTGATTGCGTGCTTTCGCGCGGCTGAGCTTGCCCGAGCTGGTGCGCGGCAGGGTGCGCGGCGGCACGAGTTCGACGACACAGGCCATGCCAGTGACCGACTGGACCTTGTCGCGGATCAGGCTGTGCAGCTTGCGGCGTTCCTCGGGGTCGGAAATGCGGCAGTGGACCAGCACCGCAGGCACTTCCTCGCCTTTCTCGTTCTGGAGCGCGAAAGCGGCAATGTCGCCATGGTTGAAGCCGGGCAATTGTTCGACCGCCCATTCGATATCCTGCGGCCAGTGGTTCTTGCCGTTGATGATGATCATGTCCTTCGCCCGGCCGACGATGAACAGATAGCCCTTGGCCATGTAGCCCATGTCGCCGGTATCCAGCCAGCCATCCACCATGCAGGCAGCGGTCGCTTCGGGATCGCGGAAATAGGAATGCATCAGGCTGGTGCCGGTGCACCACACTTTGCCGATCTGATGATCGCCGAGTGCTTTGCCGCTTTCACCGCGCACTTCCACTTTCATGCCGCGCGCAGCCTTGCCGCAATTGACGATGGCGCGGTAACGCGCCGGCCGCGAGAGATCGCGGGGCGTTCCTGAGAGGCGCTCCTCCTCGACCAGCTCGACCTGGATGCCTTCGCCCGGCGGCATCAGCGTGACGCACAGGGTTGCTTCGGCAAGGCCATACGAGGGCAGGAAGGCATTGGCCGAAAAGCCTGCTTCGGCGAAGCTGTTGACGAAATTCTGCATGACATCGGGCCGGATCATGTCCGCCCCGTTGCCCGCCAGCCGCCAGCGCGAAAGGTCGAAGCGTTCGGCAACGTGTGTCTGGCTGGAAACCCGGCGCGCGCAGATATCGTAGCCGAAAGTCGGCGAGAAACTGATCGAATGGCCTTTGTTGCGGCTGATGATGTCAAGCCAGGCGAGCGGGCGGCGGGCGAAATCCTCGGTCTTTAGGTAGTCCACCGAAAACTGGTTGCCGATCGGCGAGAGCAGGCAGCCGACGAGGCCCATGTCATGATACCAAGGTAGCCAGGAGACGCAGCGGTCGTCGCCGGAAATGTCCATCCCGTGGCTGTGCACTGCGAGGTTTGCGAGCAGCGAGCGGTGGCTGACCGCGACGCCATGCGGGAAGCGGGTCGATCCGCTGGAATATTGCAGGAAGCAGATGTCTTCGGACTGCAGCTTGGGCAGCGTGGACTCTGGCGCGGCTTCCAGGCCGAATGCCTGCCAGGAAATTCCCTCGCAGCCCTGCATCGCGGCAGCGGCACCGGCCATCGAGGCGAGCTCCTCCGGATAGACCAGCATTTTCGGCTCGGCGCTTTTCATCTGCACCGCGATCTGGTCGATATAACTGTCCTTGCCGCCAAAGCTGGTGGGCAGCGGCAGCGGCACAGGCCAGGCGCCTGCATAGACCGCGCCGCAGAACAGCGCGGCGAAATCAGGGCCGGTCTCGGCGATCAGCGCGATGCGGTCTCCCGGAACCACGCCGCGTGCGATCAGCCGGTAAGCGACCTTGAGCGCATCCTCGCGCAGTTCGGTGAACGTATAGGCGCGGGTCAGAACCCCGCGCGGATCGTGAAAATTGAGGCCGCAGACGCCAGTCGCGGAATAGTCCAGCGCGTCGGCAAAGGTGGCAAAGTCAGCGCGGCGGCTGGGAATGATGTCCTCATTGGGGGTGGGCGCGAGAACTGCCTCGGCAGGCGGCGAAAGCGTCGCGGCATCAGCCATATGATATAACCCGTTGTTGTTACGACCGAAATATTATGGACCGTGGGGTGGCAGGCGACAACTAAGGCGCCTGCCCGAATGGTTAATTTCCCCCGGACCATATGCGGGCTTCCCTCATTGGGCGCGACTGTGGCACGATTAAGGCCAAACATGCCACAATTCCCCGCCAGCAAGCGCCGCGAGCCTCGCGAGCGCCGAGCGCCAGAGCCAATCGATGCCGCGCGGCTCAACGATCTGGCACTGGCCTATGCCGCGCGTTTCGCGGTGAGCGCGGCGAAACTGGCGGACTATCTGCGCCGCAAATTGCGCGAACGTGGCTGGGATGGCGAGGGCGAACCGCCAGTTGCCGAAATTGTCGCGCGCTTCGTTGCCGCCGGCTACGTTGATGATGCCGCCTATGCGCGGGCCAAATCAGGCGCGATGCTGCGCCGGGGTCTTGGGATGCGGCGGGTGCGCGCTGCGCTAGATGCGGCGGGGATTGGCGAGGAGGACCGCGCCGAAGCGCAAGCCGGCGAGGCAGTGGCGCGGCGCGCGGCGCTGGCGCTGGCGGCGCGACGCCGACTTGGCCCTTATGGTCCGCCACCAAGCGACCGGGCTACCCGCGAAAAGCAGATCGCCGCCATGTTGCGAGGCGGCCACCCGCTGGACAGCGCGCGGTTTCTGGTCAATGCCAGCAGCATCGAGGCGGCCGAGGAATGGGCCGATGCGGCTGGAGAATAAAGCGATGCGCTGGACCGGAATGCTTGGAGCCGCGCTGCTGGGGCTGGGTGCTGCCTGCTCGCCCCAGGCCGGGACGGGCGCACCTGCTGCGACTGCTGCGAGCCCTGCGGCGCACCCGGTCTCGGGCATGCCGGTGGCGCCGCTGACCGTCACTTCGGCCGGCAAGGTCCATCGCTTCCGGGTCGAACTCGCGCGGACCGGCGCCGAGCAATCGCGCGGGCTCATGTTCCGCACCGCGCTTGGGCCGGATGAGGGCATGATCTTCCCGATGGACCCGCCTCGCCACGCCTCGTTCTGGATGCGCAACACGGTGATCCCGCTCGATATCATCTTCATCGGCCCGGACCGGCGCATCCTCAATATCGCCGCCAATGCCGTGCCTTATGATGAGCGCCCGCTGGCTTCCATCGGGCCGGTCTCGGCGGTGCTTGAGCTTGCAGGCGGCAAGGCGGCTGCGCTCGGGATTGCGGCGGGTGACAAGGTGGACTGGTGAACCAAATCCGCTTGCCCCTCCCGCCCCAAATCCGCTAGGCGACTGGACCATGGGATTTCTCGCAAAACTCTTCACCTGGTGGGACGGCGCCACCATCGGCACGCTGATTAACAGCATGGCCACGGGCGTTAAAGTCGGGGAGGATGCAGCCGGCAACGTCTATTACCGCGCGAAGAAGCTGCGCGCTGCAGGCCAGCCCGGCGGTGGCACAGAGCGGCGCTGGGTGATCTACAGCGGCGCGAACGATGCCAGCCGGGTTCCGCCCGAATGGCACGGCTGGCTTCACAATTCGTATGATGGCGTGCCCGAAAGCCACCTCCCGCCGGCGCGTATCTGGGAAGTTGACTATACCCCCAATGCCACCGGCTCTGGCCAAGCCTATCGCCCGCAGGGCGCGCTTGAGCGCGGCGGAAAGCGTGCGCCGGCGACGGGGGATTATGAATCCTGGACTCCTGAGGGCTGAGCGGTGAACCGGGCGACGGGCCTTTGCGCTGTATTGGCCGCCGCCTGCGCGCTGGGCGCTTGCTCCAAGCAAAGCGAAGATCCCGCTGCCAGCAAGTCGACCGAAGTCCCTGCCTCGGTGACCAAGGGCGCTGCTGCTGCTGGCGCTGCCGTGGAAACCAAATACGGCACCCCGGTAAAAGACCGCGTCGCGACGCTTGGTCTGCTCAACAAGCGCAACAACCTGACCCAGGATCTCGTGCTGAAAGTGGGCGAGGCGCGGCGGATCGGCAATCTGATCGTGCGCCTGTCCACTTGCGAACGCACTCTGCCTTGGGAAACCCCGCCT
>CAXNKI010000007.1:0-12762 GCA_964202645.1 Alphaproteobacteria bacterium
GATGCTGGTGCTGCTGTTCCTCTATCTCGCCTATATGGCGCTCGCAGATGCCGCCAGCCGCAACGGGCAAAGCAGGATCGCGGCGATTTTCGGCCTCGTCGGCGCGGTCAATATCCCGGTGATCCACTATTCGGTGCTGTGGTGGAACAGCCTGCACCAGCCGCCCAGCCTTTCGGTGGGCAAATCGGCGATTGACGCGGTGTTCTTGTACCCGTTGCTGGTTGCGACATTGGGCTTTTCGCTGATTTTCGGTGGGGTGGTGCTGGCGCGGATGCGCACGCTGCTGGCCGATGCACAGGCCGAGGCGCGGCTGCGCCGGAAAGCGATGGAATAGGCTGTCAGGCGACGCTGATGCGCGCCTTGCCCGCCACCATCTCGCCGATCAGAGCCGCCCGGCCAAAGCCAGCCTCGCCGATGCAATCGAGCGCCTGGTTCACGGCCTCCTGCGCGACCGCCACCAGCAGCCCGCCGCTGGTCTGCGGATCGGTTAGCAAGTCGCGCTGCCATTCGGCCAGCCCGCCCGCGAGGTCTGCCTCTTCACCATAGCTATCCCAGGTGCGCGCCGATGCGCCGGTGCGGGTGCCGCCGCGCGCCATGGCGGCGACGCCATCAAGGAACGGCAACGCGTCGAACGAGAGCCGCGCGCCAAGCCCGGAGCCGCGGCACATCTCGAGCCCGTGGCCCAGCAGGCCAAAGCCGGTGACGTCTGTGATCCCGTGCACTCCGGCGATTGTCGCCAGATCGGCGCCGACCTTGTTGAGCTGGGTCGCTGAGGCCACCAGGGCAGCATATGCTGCCTGGTGTTCTGCCGCATTGAGGCCACCGCTTTTCAGCGCTGCACTTAAAATGCCAACCCCGAGCGGCTTGGTCAGGATCAGCGTGTCGCCTGCCTGCGCACCTGAATTGCGCATGATCCGGTCCGGATGGACCAGGCCGGTCACCGCGAGGCCATAGATCGGCTCGGGCGCGTCAATTGAATGGCCGCCGCCGACCGGAATTCCCGCCTCGGCGCAAATCGATGCCCCGCCCGCGAGGATCGCCGAGACGGTCTGAGGCGCAATCCTGCCGAGCGGCATGCCCAGAATTGCCAGGGCCATGATCGGCCGTCCGCCCATCGCATAGACATCCGACAGGGCATTGGCCGCCGCGATCCGGCCAAAGTCATAGGGATCATCGACAATCGGCATGAAGAAATCGGTGGTGGAAACCACGGCCTGATCGGGGGCGATGCGGAAAACGGCGGCATCGTCACCAGTTTCGGTGCCGACCAGCAGGTCCGGGTAATTTGCCTGTGCGGGCACACCGGACAGCAATTCCCGCAGCATCGCCGGCGAGAGCTTGCAGCCGCAGCCGCCGCCATGGGAGAGCGCGGTGAGGCGGGTTTCGTATTGGGCCATGCGCGCCTTTTGCATTGGCCTGTTTGCTTCGCAAGCCACTTGACCGGTGGGCGCCGGCGTATCAGGGCAGCACCATGGCAAGACCACTCAAGAACCTGTGCGAAGTGGCAGTGATCGGCGGGGGCCTCGCGGGCCTTGCGGCCGCACGGCATGCTGCGCGCCTGGGCCGGCTGGTGACGCTGTTCGAGGGTAGCGGCCTTTGGGGCGGACAAGTGGCAACGGTCGACCATGTCGACGGCCTGCCGATCCCCGGCAATTTCTCAGGCCAGGACCTTTCAATCCCGATGCTTGAAGAAGCGCAGAAAGTCGGCGTGCGCATAGTCGAAGCGCAGATCGACAAGCTGGAGGCGAGCGAGCAGCTGATGCTGACCGACTGGGAAGGCGCTGAGCACTATCCCGAAGTCGTCATCGTCGCCTCGGGTGCGCGCTTGCGCAAGCTGGGCGTGCCGGGTGAGGAACAGTTCACCGGGCGCGGCGTCTCGCGTTGCGCCAGCTGCGACGGCGGCTTCTATCGCGGCATGGAAGTTGCCGTGATCGGCGGCGGCGATGCGGCAGTGCATGAGGCGCTGGTGCTGGCGCGGATGAGCTCCAAGGTTCACGTCATTTGCCGCAGCCCGCTGAAGGCCAAGCGCGAATATATCGACCGGCTGGATAGCCGCGACAATGTCGTATTCCACTGGGACAGCGAAGTCACCGCGATTGAGGGCGAGATGAAGGTCGCCGGGATCGCCTTGCGCAATGTCGCTTCGGGCGCGGCGAGCCGGCTCGAGCTGACCGGGGTGTTTCCGTTCATCGGCGTGGAGCCCAACACTGCCTTCCTGCCAGCGGAAATGCGCAGCGCGAGCGGCCACGTGGTTTCCGGCGATCCGCGCATAATCGCGGTTGGCGCGGTCAGGGCGGATTACGGTGGCCAGGCCGCGCAGGCGATGGCAGAAGGTATTGGCGCGGCGGAAGCAGCGCACCGAATATTGATGGATGGAGCTTCGACATGACAGGCAAAAGCGGCGACTATTCGGTCGTCTGGCCCTGCGGCGAGCGGCGGCTGAAAGTGCGCCCCCTGGCGCGCCGGCTCGATACGCTGAACGGCAAGAAGGTCGCTCAGCTTTGGGATTATCTGTTTGCCGGTGACGAAGTGTTCGAGGCGCTCGAAGCCAAGATAGCCGAGGCTTACCCTGAGGTCGAATGGGTCTCCTGGCGAGAGTTCGGCTCGACGCATGGGGTCAACGAGAAGGAAATTCTCGCTTCCTTGCCGCAGCGGTTCAAGGAACTGGGCGTCGATGCGGCCATAAGTTGTATGGCCTGCTGAGGTTCTTGCACACCCGCCGTGTTGCGGGCCAGCGAGATTTGCGAAAGAGCTGGATTTCCGACCTCCTCGCTGGTTTGCGAGGGGTTTCTGGGGCAGGCTGCAGCCACCTCGGTGGGTCTGGGCATGCCAAATATGCCGGTGGCGACGATTGTCGGCCATCCCGGCGCGCAGTCGTCCGAGGAAATCCGTCGTTTCGCTGCTGAAGTCACCGCGCGCGAAGTGATCGAAAACCTCCTGGTCCAGCCTGACGAAGTGACATTTGATCCCGAACCCGGCGAGCGCGATATCGTGTTCAGCGGCAGCTTCGAGGAAGTGAACGAGCATTTTCTGGCGAAGGAATGGAGTGACGGCCTGCCGATCGTCCCGCCGACGCTGGAGAAGATCGAGAAGTTCCTGAGCTTCACCCCGCGCAAGCCTGAGGAAACGCTGGGAATCGTCCTGCCCGCCAGCCGCGCGGTGACGGTCTGGGCGACGGCGGTGAACGGGGTGATGGCTGGCTGCCGACCGGAATACATGCCGGTGCTGGTCGCGCTGGCCGAGGCGATGTGCGATTCGGTCTATGGCGTCGAACACTCAGGCAATACGCCGGGCGCCGAGACGCAGATCATCCTCAACGGCCCGATCATCAAGCAGCTGAAATTCAACTACGAACAGGGCGTGCTGCGCGATGGATTTCAGGCGAATACCAGCGTCGGCCGGTTCTGGCGGCTGGCCTTGCGCAACATGGCGGGATTCCTGCCGCACAAGACCGACAAAGGCACCTTCGGCAACACCTTCCGCGTCGTGCTTGCCGAAAACGAGGACGCGCTGGCGCGGATCGGCTGGCCGTCGAACGCCGAGGACATGGGCTTCAGGACCGGCGACAACACCGTCACCATCACGCGGCTGACCGGCGGCGATGTCATGCCATCGGTCACCGGCGCGACGCCTGATCGGATGATGCCCTACCTTGCTGACGGGGTCGCCAAGGAGACCGGCTGGGAGATCGCCTTTACCACCGGCGGGCTGACCCACGGCACGCTGCGCCCGGTGCTGGTGCTTTCGCCGATCCTGGCCGAGACCATCGCCAAGGCAGGCTGGACCAAGCGCGACGTCAAGCAATACCTCTATGACCACGCCCGTATGCCGGCCTGGCGCGCGGAGGAATTTGCCGAGAAATGGACCGAGTTCAAGATCGTCTCGCTCAAGCACCAATACAATATCGGCAAGCTTTCAAAGGACTTCGCGGAGAGCGATGATCCGAACCGGATGGTGCCGATTGTCGTCGATCCGCTCGATTTCATGGTGCTGGTCTCGGGCGATCCCTTGCGCACCAATGCGCAGGCATTCGCCCACAACGGCTATCTGGGCTTCCCGGTGGCGAAGAAGATTGCCCTGCCGGATGACTGGGACGAACGGCTGGGGCTGGGCTAACCCAGCACGTAACCCCCGTCGCTGGACAGCACGATGCCGGTGATGTTCTCCGCCGCGTCGGACAGCAGCCAGCCGATCTGGCTCGCCATCACTTCGGCGCTGGTGAAGCCGCCTTCCGCCGGCAATTGCGCCGCCACCGCCTCGAGTGCTGCCGCGCGGCTGCCGAGTTCGGTTTCCAGCGCCTTGAACTGGTCAGTCTTGGTCCAGATCGGGGTTTCGACACGCCCGGGCGCGACGGCGTTGACCCGGATGCCCTGACCCAGGTTTTCCGCCGCCGCGATTTTCGCGAGGTGGATGACGGCGGCTTTGCTGGTGCCATAGGCGGCAGTGCCGGCAACCGGCTTCACGCCAACCGCCGAGCTGGTCATCACGACGCTGCGGTGCGTGCGTTCCTCACGCGCCATGATCCGCAGCGCGGTCCTGAGACCCAGAAACGCGCCATCAAGATTGATCGACAGGATCCGCCGCCACTCGGCAAATTCGAGCGCGGCCAAGGCCCCGCCATTCGCCACGCCGGCGTTGATCAGCGCGTGATCAATCCGGGGCACTTCGGCCTCGATTCGGGCCCACAGCGCCGGATCGGCAACATCGCCGGCAAAGCAGCGGGTCTGGCAGGCGAGGCCCAGGGCGGCCATGCCGTCCGCGTCGATATCGACCAGCACAAGCTCGGCAATCCCTTGCCCGTCAAGCCATTGCGCTGTGGCCGCGCCGATGCCGGATGCCGCGCCGGTGATCAGCGCGCTGCGCCCCGCGAAGGTCATGCCGCTTCCACCCACAGCCGGGTGATCCGGGTTTTCATGAGCACCCATTTTCCGCCCTCCATGCAATAGGTTTCGTGGTAATAACCATAGCCGGTGAAGCGGCTGTATTTCATGCCGGGCGGATAGAAGAAGCGGTCGGTGAAAGTCCAGATTGCTGTCGCACTGCCCGGCCCGGTCACGTCGATTTCTGCCTGATGGCCCTGATGCGAAGTGACATAGCCCTCGAGCGCCTGAGCCTGCCAGCTCTCGCGGCCCCGCATCACCACGTTCATTTCGGGCAGGAAATCGACCCCGCTGGCGGGATCGGTGCAGCAGCCGCGAAAATCGAGCTCGCAGTCTTCGGCGAGGATCGAACGCACCAGCGCGCCATCGCCGGTATCCACCCCGCGCCAGTATTTTGCCTTGAGATCGCGGATTGCCTCGATTGCGGCGAGACGTTCGGTTTCGGTCATGGCCCTCTCCTGCTTTGGGGAGAGGCTAGCAGCTACTAGGCCGCATCTCCAAGGCCCAGCTCGCCCAGTTTGCGATAGAGCGTCGAGCGTCCGATCCCCAGCCGCCGGGCGACTTCGGTCATGCGGCCACGGTAATGGCCGATGGCGAGGCGGATCACGTCGGCTTCGATCTCTTCGAGCGGGCGCAGGTTGCCGTCGGCAGTGTAGAGCATCACGCCAACGCCTTCCTGGATCAATTGCCCCGCAGGCGCATCCGGGCCGCCTAGCATATGGGAAAGTTGCGGAAAATCGTCGGCAGTAAGCGCATCGCCGTCGCAGAACACGGCGGCGCGAAACAGCACGGCCTGAAGCTGCCGGACATTGCCCGGCCAGTCATAAGCGCTGAGCAGCGCGAGCGCGCCGTCCGTGATGCCGAGCGGGCGCAGGCCCGGCTGCTCGCCGATGCGGGCTAGGAAATGGCGGGCGAGGGCAGGGATGTCGCCCAGCCGTTCGCGCAGTGCCGGCACGATCACCGAAATGCCCGAGATGGCATCATAGAGCGCGGGCAGGAATAAACCGGCTTCGACCAGTTCCTTCAGCGGCAGGTCGCTGGCGGCGATCAGGCGAGTGTCGATCCTGAAGCTGTGGCGCGCGCCGATCGGGCGGACATCGCCGCGGGTCAGCGATTCAGCGAGGCGTTCCTGCACCGGCATCGGCAGGCGGTCGATCTCGTCGATGGCGAGCGTGCCGCCGTCGCAATGCTGGATTGCGCCGATCTGCCGGTCGAACGCGCCGGGGAAAGCGCCTTTTTCATGGCCGAACAGCACCGATTCAGTCGAATTTGGCGGGATCGCGCCGACATTGATGATGCGCAGCGGCATCCGGGTGCGCGGGCTTGCGGCGTGCATCGCGCGGACCAGCATTTCCTTGCCACTGCCGCTTTCGCCCTCAATCAATACAGGGCCATGCCCGCGTGCGGCTTTCGCCGCGAGCGCCAGAGTCGCGCGGAAAGTCGGCGCGGCGCCGATCATTGCGTCGAAATCGAGATTGGCGGTGATCTTTTCGGTCAGTGGGGCCAGTTCGTCACGCGGCGCCTCGCGGGTGGTGGCGGCGCGCAAGGCCTGCATCAGCCGGTCGGGGACAACCGGCTTGACGAGATAGTCGGTCGCCCCGGCTCGCATGGCTTCGACCGCGAGCAGCGGCGATGCGCTGGTAGTCAGCATCAGGATCGGCAGGGCGGGACGGCGGGATTTGAGCTCGGCGATCAGCGTCGAGGCATCGTCGCCTGGCACCCATTGATCGAGGATGATTGCGTTCAGCTGCATGCCCTGGCGAGTGCCCAGCATGGCGATGGCGGTTTCGGAATCGGCAACGACAAGCGTGCGCCAGCCTTCACGCGCGGCGAGCGCGCTGATCAGCCGGCATTGCGCCGGCTCATCATCAATCAACATGAGCAGGCGCTGCTCGATCTCCGCCATTTTGTCTCCAATTGCAGCTTGCCGAAGCGAAAGTGCCGCCCTGCTCATAGCGGGCGCGGGTAAAGAGCCGATTAAGCGAACTTGTTTGGCGTGAATTCCCTTGGCACCCCCCTTGAGCCCTGCAGCCGCAACGGATAGAGGATAGTTGAACCTTTCACTTCCTTCACTCCGGGGATCGCAACATGGCATCGGGCAACGACATGAAATCGGCGGAATCGACTTATTCGGGTTTCCTCGGTCTGCTCAAATGGGGCAGCATCGCAGCGGCTTTGATAACGGCCCTCGTCGTCATCCTGATCGCCTGAGCAGGCATGTCGGATAACTTGCGGATCGCCGTTCTCA
The DNA here is from genome assembly GCA_964202645.1 of Alphaproteobacteria bacterium. Taxonomy (GTDB): domain Bacteria; phylum Pseudomonadota; class Alphaproteobacteria; order Sphingomonadales; family Sphingomonadaceae; genus Novosphingobium. Next base: position 7,129 of record CAXNKI010000007.1, read on the forward strand.
AGGAACGGGCGAACGGCGAAACGCGCGTTGCGGTTACGCCGGACATGGTGCGCAAGTTTGCCAAGCTGGGCGCCAAGGTCGCGGTAGAGCAGGGCGCGGGACAGGGTGCGTCGATCAGCGACGCCGATTATGCCGCCGCTGGCGCGCTGGTTGGCGCGGCAGACTTCGCAGTGAACAATGCCAGCATCGCGCTTTGCGTGCAGGGGCCCGATCCCCAGCTGCTCGAGGGCATGGTTCCCGGCGGCTGGGTGGTCGGCACGCTTGATCCGTTCAGCCAGCGCAGCCGCATCGATGAATACGCCAAGGCCGGGCTCGAGGCGATGGCGATGGAATGGATGCCGCGCATCACCCGCGCGCAATCGATGGATGTGCTTTCCTCGCAGTCGAACCTCGCCGGCTACAAGGCAGTGATCGCCGCAGCCGACCTGTTCGGCCGCGCTTTCCCGATGATGATGACGGCGGCCGGCACAGTCAGCGCGGCGCGGGTCTTTGTCATGGGCGTCGGCGTTGCGGGCCTACAGGCGATCGCCACCGCACGGCGGTTGGGCGCGCAGGTTTCCGCCACCGACGTGCGCTCGGCGACCCGCGAGCAAATCATGTCGCTCGGCGCCAAGCCAATTTTCGTCGAAAACGTTGCAGGCATCGAAGGCGAAGGCACAGGCGGCTATGCCTCGGAAATGTCAGCCGAATATCAGGCGGCGCAGGCCGAACTGGTCTCTGCGCATATCGCGAAGCAGGACATCGTCATCACCACCGCGCTGATCCCCGGCAAACCTGCTCCTCGACTGGTTTCGGACGCGCAGATTGCCAGCATGAAGCCTGGCAGCGTGATTTTCGACCTTGCGGCGCCAGCGGGCGGCAATGTCGAGGGCTCGGTCGCCGATGAGGTGACGGTGCGCCACGGTGTCAAGATTCTGGCCTATGAGAATACGCCTGCACGCCTGCCCGCCGATGCCTCGGCGCTCTATGCGGGCAACCTCTACAACTTCCTTTCCGCCTTCTGGGACAAGGACGCCGGGCGGCCGGTTCTGGACGCGGAGATCGGCGATGCCATTCGGCTGACGCAGGGCGGCAAAGTGGTGAACGCGAGGCTGAAAGACTAAATCATGGACTTCATCTCGATCCTCTCCATCTTCGTGCTCGCCTGCTTCGTCGGCTATTATGTCGTCTGGTCGGTGACGCCTGCGCTACACACGCCGCTGATGGCAGTGACCAACGCGATTTCCTCGGTCATCGTTGTCGGCGCGCTGATTGCCGGGGCGACGGAGGGCTCGGGGGCGGGTTCCGACTGGGCGAAGTGGCTGGGGCTGCTCGGCGTGGTGCTGGCCAGCGTCAACATTTTTGGCGGGTTTGCCGTCACCGAGCGCATGCTGGCGATGTACAAAAAGAAGGAGCGCAAATAGTGCTTCACGTCGCTCCGCCTGCCTGGTCGCTGCTCGCCTATCTGGTTTCCGGTATCTGCTTCATCCTCGCGCTGCGCGGGCTGTCATCGCCATCCACTTCGCGCACCGGCAACCGCATGGGCATGTTCGGCATGTTGCTGGCGGTCGTGACCACCCTGATGCTCAAGGCGCCGGTGCCTCAAGGAGCTTTCCTGCCTGCACCCAGTCCGGAAGACGTGCAGACCCTGCTCTTGATCCTGGGCGCAATCGCGATCGGCGCAGCGATCGGCCTCGTTACGGCGCGGCGCATCCAGATGACCGACATGCCGCAGCTGGTCGCGGCCTTTCACAGCCTCGTCGGCCTCGCTGCTGTGCTGGTCGGCTGGGCGGCCTACCTCAACCCGGAGGCCTTCGGAATTGTCGGCGCGGATGGCGCGATCAACCCGGTTTCGCGGCTCGAAATGGGGCTTGGCATCGCCATTGGTGCGATCACTTTTTCTGGTTCGATCATCGCTTTCCTCAAGCTCGCCGGCAAGATGTCGGGCGCGCCGATTATGCTGCCAGGGCGCCATGTCATCAATTTGGGAACGCTTGTCGGCATCCTCGGGCTGACCGGCTATTTCATGCTCGACCAGAGCCTTTGGGTGATCGCGGTGGTCACCGCCCTGGCCTTCATAATCGGATTCCTGCTGATTATCCCGATCGGCGGCGCGGATATGCCGGTCGTCATCTCGATGCTCAATTCCTATTCGGGCTGGGCGGCCGCCGCGATGGGCTTCACGCTGCACAACACCGCGATGATCATCACTGGCGCGCTGGTGGGCTCCTCGGGCGCGATCCTCAGCTACATCATGTGCAAGGCGATGAACCGCAGCTTCATCTCGGTGATCGCCGGGGGCTTTGGCGCGGAAAGCAGCGGCGGCGATGCCGCGCGGACTGACCGGCCGTGGAAGCGCGGCAGCGCCGAAGACGCCGCTTTCCTGCTGGGCGAAGCCGAACAGGTCATCATCATCCCGGGCTATGGCATGGCGGTCGCTCAGGCGCAGCATGTGTTGCGCGAAATGGGCGATCAGCTGAAGGCCAGGGGTGTGCGGGTCAAATATGCGATTCACCCAGTCGCGGGCCGCATGCCGGGGCACATGAACGTGCTGCTGGCCGAGGCCAACGTGCCCTATGAAGACGTGTTTGAGCTCGAAGACATCAACAGCGAATTTGCCCAGACCGATGTCGCTTTCATCATTGGCGCCAACGACGTGGTGAACCCTGCGGCCAAGACCGATCCGGGCTCGCCGATCTATGGTATGCCGGTGTTCGATGTCGAAAAGGCCAAAACGATCATGTTCATCAAGCGTTCGATGGGCGGCGTCGGTTATGCCGGAGTCGATAACGACGTGTTCTACATGGACCAGACGATGATGCTGCTCGCGGACGCCAAGAAGATGGTCGAGGAAATCGTCAAGGCGCTTGGTCACTGATGCGCCGGGCGATTGTTCTCAGCGCGCTGGTGGCGCTCACAGCAACTGGCTGCGTCTCCAAGCTCGCTTATGGCCGGGTCAAGACTGCGTTGACCGATGCCGGCCTTTCAGATGCCAATGCCGCCTGCATGGCCGACCGGATGACCGACAAGCTCACCATCCTGCAACTGCGCAAGCTCCAGGCCTTGCAGGGCGAAAAGCGAAGCCTGTCGGACTATGTGAATGCCGTGCGGCGGGTGGGCGATCCCGAGGTGCTCGCGGTGACTGCCACTTCTGCTGCGGTGTGCGCCACCGGCATGGGGCGCTAGGGCTGGACGCGGCCGCCCGGCTTGGCCTATTCGGGCCTTGCACAGGGATAGCCCAAAAAAGGATCTGACATTGCGCAAACTCGGCCTGATCGGCGGCATGAGCTGGTTTTCTACCCGCACTTACTATGAATACATCAACCAGCTGGTGCACGCGCGGATTAATCACAACGCCAGCGCGCCGCTGCTGATCGAGAGCCTCGACTTTTCTCAGATGGCCCGCCTGTCGAGCGCCGAGGACTGGGCGCGGGCGACCGAGATTCTCAAGGATTCGGCCCAGCGCCTCGAAGCAGCCGGCGCAACCGCACTCATCATCTGTACCAATTCGATGCACAAGGTCTATGACGAGGTCGCTGCGAGTGTCGCGGTGCCAATCATCCACATCGCCGAATGCGTCGGCCAGCGCATGGCCGACAAAGGGGTGCGCAAGGCCGCGCTGCTGGGCACGCGCAATGTCATGGTTGAGAGCTTTTACCGGCAGAAGCTGATCGCCCATGACATCGAGCTGCTGCCACCCGAAATGGCTTTCGTCGATACGCTTGACCGGATCATTTACGACGAGCTGATTCAGGGCAAAGTGACTCGCCAGGCCGAGCGCGAGCTGAAAACGATCATCACCAATCTGGAACAGGACGGCGCCGAGGCGGTGGTGCTGGGCTGCACTGAGCTCGATATGGTGGTCGATGTCGACGCCAATGTCCTGCCGATCTTTGATTGCACCCGCATCCATGCCGAAGCCGCGGTGGAATGGATTTTGGGGTGACCCGCGCTGCCTTCGCGTCTGACCCCGACCATTCGCAAGGGCGCGAATTTCCGCTTGAGGCTGCCATCGCACGAGGCCCGCGCAGCGCATTCCAGCGCGACCGCGACCGCATCATCCATTCCGTGGCTTTTCGCCGCCTGCGCCACAAGACCCAGGTTTTCGTCGCCCCGGACGGCGATCACTACCGGGTGCGACTGACCCACAGTCTCGAAGTTGCCCAGATCGCCCGGGTGATCGCCCGCGCACTTGGGCTCGACGAAGATCTGACCGAGGCGCTCGCGCTGGCCCACGACCTTGGCCACCCGCCGTTCGGCCACGCCGGCGAAGAGGCGCTGAATGCCGCGCTCCACGCCCACGGCGGCTTCGATCACAACGCCCATTGCCTGCGAACGGTGATGCGGCTCGATTCGCCCTATTGCGAGCACGACGGGCTCAATCTCAGTTGGGAAATGCTGGAAGGGCTGGCCAAGCACAATGGCCCGCCGGGGCAGATCAACTGGGCACTGGCCGAACTGGACGCGGCCTATCCGCTCGATCTCACCACCTGGCCAAGCCTGGAAGCGCAAGTCGCCGCGATTGCCGACGACATTGCCTATGACAACCACGATATCGACGATGGCCTGCGCGCGGGTTTTCTGAGCCTTGACGAATTGCTGACCCAGCCAATCGTCGCTGATCAATGGCGCAAGGTCGAACAGCGCTTCCCGGGAGCCGCGCGAGAGCGGCAGCTCAGCGAACTGGTGCGCAGTCAGATCGGGCTGATGGTCAACGATGTGCTGGCAGAAACCGCGCGGCGCGTGGTCGGCATGGCCTCACCCGGCGATGTGCGGAGCGCCGGGCAGGCCAGCGCCGGCTTCTCAGCCGGAATGGCCGAAGAGGAACGCAGCCTCAAGAGCTTCATGTATGAAAAGCTCTATTTCCACCCCGAACAGCTCGCCATTGCCAGGCGTGCGCGCACGCTGATCGCCGAGCTCTATGCCGCCTATGCGCAGGAGCCGGGCCTGATGGACGAAAGCTGGTTTGCCCGCCTGCCGGGGCTGGAGCCCCGCAAGAGCCGCCACATTGCCGACTACATCGCCGGCATGACCGATCGCTATGCCATCCGCTGCCATGCCCAGATCTACGGGCGGACGCCCGATGGCCTCGGGAATGTCTGAGGCTGGGCCTGAGGCTGGGTCCAAGCCGGTGCGGATTTGTCTGGTTGGCGCCACTGGCCTGATTGGCTGGCAAGTGATCGAACAGGCGGTCGGGCGCAGAAATGTGCATATCGTAGCCGTGGCGCGGCGGGAGGCGCGTTTGCCGCGCGGCGCCCGCATGGAATTGGTGGTCGCCGAGACGGATGACTGGGCCGCCGCGATTGCCGGATCGCGGGCGCAAGTGCTGGTGTGCGCGCTGGGTACGACCTGGCGCAAGGCAGGCAAGGATGAAACTGCCTTCCGCGCGGTCGATTACGATCTTGTGCTGGAATGCGCCCGAGCTGCCAAGGCGGCGGGGATCGGGCATATGATCGTCGTTTCATCGGTCGGCGCTGCGTCGACCAGCAGCACTTTCTACCTCAGGGTGAAAGGCGAGATGGAAGCTGCGTTGATCAAGCTTGGGCTGCGACGGTTGGACATTCTGCGTCCCGGCCTGCTGCGCGGCGAACGCTGCAACGACCGGCGCATGGGCGAGCGACTGGCGACTTTCGTCAGCCCGCTGCTCGATCTCCT
>CAXNKI010000008.1:0-12662 GCA_964202645.1 Alphaproteobacteria bacterium
CTCTGAAGGTGAGCGCATGGGCCTCTCGCAGCACGTCGAATCGGTAGAAGTGCCGACCGAGACGGTGACCGAAGTGAAGCGCGGCAAGAAGGTGCAGGTCGAACGTAAGTTCATGCCGGGCTATGTGCTGGCCAAGCTGGTGCTGACCGACGATGTTTATCACCTCGTCAAGAACACCCCCAAGGTAACTGGCTTCCTCGGATCCAGTGGCAAGCCCCAGCCGATTTCCGACCGCGAGGCCGCGCGCTATTTCGGCGCCCGCGATGCCGCTGCCGCTGAGCCCAAGAAGCACGTTTCGGTCGATTACGAGATCGGCGATTCGGTCAAGGTTCTTGATGGGCCATTCGCCAGCTTCAACGGCGTGGTGGAAGAGCTCGATTTCGACAAGAACCGCGTCACAGTCGCGGTCTCGATCTTCGGCCGGGCAACCCCGGTGGAACTCGATTTCGAACAGGTCGAACTCTCGAAGTAATGCGGTTGCAGCGCGGAGGCGGTTTTCGCTTCTTCAGCGCATGGATTTGATCCACACTGCGGCGGCGTTCCAAGGGGAGGCTGCCGCATGACTCTCGAACATTTGAGTCTGGTCGTACAGATCGTCAGTGTGTTGCTCGTGCCGGCATCGCTGGTCTTTGTCGGCATGCAGATGCGCCAGACCCACGCGATTGAGCGGGGCAATGCCCAGCGCGACATACTCGACCAGACGCGCGCCTGGTGGATGCTCTGTGTCAGCGACGAAGCGATGTTTGATGCCTTCAGCAAGGGCATGGTGAATTACCGCAGTCTCAACCGCTATCAGCAAGCGCGGTTCAGCACTCTGGGCTTCAATATCTTCCACATTGTCGAAGGCGTGTTCTGGCAGAGCCGGGAACGGCTCTTCACCGATTCCATGCGGGAAGGCTATTACATCGCTTTCCTGTCAATCATCAATACGCCGGGCGGCCGGCAATGGTGGGATGAGGCCGCCAGAGTCGGCAACGGCGAGTTTTGTGCTTACCTCTCGGATCGGCTTGCCAAAGAGGCGGCGACACTGCCGTTGTGGACTGACCTGAACCCGTTTCTTCGCGTTGCCGGTGCCGCTGGGTCCAGCACAGTGACGAAGTAACCCTTCAGAACTTAACCAGTTCCACCCGGCGGTTCCGTGCGCGGGCATCCTCAGCGGTGCCTTGCGCCAATGGCTTTGTCGCGCCGAAACCGGCGGTCTTCATCCGCGCCGTCGCAATTCCTGCCGCGATCAGCTCGGCGCGCACGGTCTCGGCGCGCGCCAGGCTCAGCGGCTGGTTGCGTGCCGGGGTGCCGGTATCGTCGGTGTGGCCCTCGATAGATACTTTCAGTGAGGCGTTCTGCTGCATCAGCTTGACGACCTCGTCCACTGCCGGCCGCGCGGATGCGCGCAGGCTTGCCCGGTCGACATCGAATTCGACATAGACCGGCACCCGGCCATTGGCATCCAGCGCCGATTTCAGCGCGCTGGCGTCCATGAAAGCGAAGCTCTTGGCCATGCCCTGCTTTTCCAGCACGGTGACGAAGCCGTGCAGCGGGAACGATCCGGTGGCGACCGAGATCCACCACTCCTTGCCGCCCTGGCGGATCAGGTAGAAGTCGGCCTCGTCACAGGCTGAAATGAAGCAACGGCCGGTCGGCGCGGGCGCGGTGCCGTCCAGCTCCTTGCGGAATTTGGCGGTGCTGATGGTGCCGGCGATTTTCACCCCGCCCAATTGGGTGATCGCCATCTCGTAATTGCGGCGGAACTCGATTCCGGAGTAGGGCCGGTCACGGGTGAGATTGTATTCGCCCCGAAACACCTTGCCTTCCACAGGGATCAGCGTCTCGCCGCCGATGAAATGGTCGCGGTCGAAAGCGCGGTTCGCGTCCTTCACGCTCAGATTGTTGGTCAGCCCCTCAAGGTCCTTGAACAGCGGGAAGGCGGGGATGCTGGCGGCGCTGTCCGGCACCGACGCCGCATTGAAGGCGACCGGCGCTGGCGTGCCGCTGCTGGCAGCTGCGGCCGGCACCGGGGCGATCGCCGGCGTTGCGGTGGCGCTGGCCTCGGCAGTGGACTCCCGTTTGATCTTGCAGCCGCCGGCAAGCAGCAATGCGGCAAGCGCGAACGTGGCGGCGGTGCGCATGGTCGGTCTCCTTGAAGTTGGCAGCAGGATTGTCATGGCATCGAGCCCGGAACAACTGTTTTTGCCACTTCCCTTTTGCGCCGCGCTCGCCTAAGGCGCGCCTTCTTCCGGCTCCGGCTGGGGGACATCCCCGCGGGAGGATGCCTTTCGGCATCTGCTTGACCGCTCACTCTGAGGCCGGTTGCTGAAACATGCAGCCGCCAACAGGAAGAAAGGAGGCCCTCCGTGGCCAAAAAGATTGAAGGCTATATCAAGCTGCAAGTCGCAGCCGGCTCTGCCACTCCCTCGCCGCCGATCGGCCCTGCGCTCGGTCAGCGCGGTGTCAACATCATGGAGTTCTGCAAGCAGTTCAACGCTGCCACGCAGGATCTGGAAAAGGGCATGCCGATCCCGACGGTTATCACCGTGTTCGCCGATCGCAGCTTCAGCTTCGTCACCAAGACCCCGCCGGCCAGTTTCCTGATCAAGAAGGCCGCTGGCCTGAAGTCGGGTTCGAAGGAGCCGGGCAAGATCTCTGCCGGAACAATCAAGCGTTCCCAGCTCGCCGAGATCGCCACCCAGAAGATGGCTGATCTCAACGCCAATGACCTTGAAGCGGCGACGAAGATCATCGAAGGTTCCGCCCGCGCGATGGGCCTCGAAGTGGTGGAGGGCTGATCCGATGGCCAAGATTTCAAAGAACCGCAAAGCCCTGAACGCCAAGCTCGGCGACAACATGAAGCTCTATGGCGTCGATGAGGCGCTGAAGACGCTACGCGAGGTCAAGAAAACCAAGTTCGACGAAACCATCGAAGTTGCGCTGAACCTCGGCGTCGATCCGCGCCACGCTGACCAGATGGTCCGCGGCATGGTCACCCTGCCTTCGGGCACCGGCAAGGACGTCAAGGTTGCTGTCTTCGCCAAGGGTGAGAATGCCGAAAAGGCGCTCGCAGCCGGAGCTGACAAGGTGGGCGCCGAAGACCTGCTGGAAGACATGCAGGCCGGCAATCTCGATTATGGCCGCGTGATCGCCACGCCCGACATGATGGGCATCGTCGGACGCCTCGGCAAGGTGCTGGGTCCCAAGGGCCTGATGCCGAACCCGAAGCTCGGCACGGTCACGCCCAACGTCGCAGAAGCGGTCAAGGCAGCCAAAGGCGGCCAGATCGAATTCCGCGTCGAAAAGGCTGGCATCATCCACGCCGGCATCGGCAAGATGAGCTTCAGCGATGAAGCCATCCGCGCCAATTTCGATGCTTTCGTCGATGCCATCGTCAAGGCGAAGCCTGCTGGCGCGAAAGGCAAGTATCTCCAGAAGATCGGCCTCTCATCGTCAATGGGCCCGGGCCTGAAGATCGACGTGGCCTCGGTGCAGGGCGGCTAAGGCTGCCACCCGCCTGAGGGCGGCTTTTGGCAAACACAGGAAAAGGCCGGGGGGAAACCTCCGGTCTTTTGCTGTTTGGGCTGCCTCTTGCTGGTTGTCTGCAGTTATTCCGGCGACCAGGGTGCCACCCGCAGCATGATCGTCTCAAACAGGCTGGAGGCAAGGTGACTGTCCAGCCATGTCTGGAGATGCGGCAGCGGCAGGGCGCTGAACCACTCCCGGTCGACGGCGGCGAACTGGCGCACGAATGGCATGATCGCCGCGTCCGCCAGCCCGCGGGCCGGCCCGCAAAGCTGGGCCGAATCTGCCAGTCGTCCCTCAAGTTCGCGCAAGAACGCCAGGCCAGATTCGCGATGCGCAGGTGCGGCCGCGCCGGAGCGTTCAGGATACTTGTAGCCGTCGAGGTCTCGTTTGAACGGGCCATCGTTCGTCGCGATCAGGTCTGGGTCATCGCCCAGCAGCCAGCCCTCGGGATCGCATCTTGCCAGCGCCCAGCGCATGATGTCGAGGCTCTCATCGATCACGTTCCCGCCCGGCAGGACGAGCACGGGGACGGTCCCCTTGGGCGAAGCGTCGAGCATCGCCTGCGGTTTGGCGGATAGCCTGACTTCGCGCAGCTCAACGCACGTCGCGCTCACCGCCAGCGCCAGCCTCGCCCGCATCGCATAGGGGCAGCGCCGAAAGCTGTAGAGCACGGGGTCAGTCTGTGAGGTCATCAGCTGACTTGGTGAGCACTGCGCCGATATGAGCGCGGCCCTGCGCGCCTGCGAGCAATTCCTGGCGGTGGCGTTCGCGACTGGACGCGCGCTGCTGTTCGGTCCGTCCGGCGTGGCAGGCGGGGCAGCTCACCCCTTCCTCAAACAGCGGTGACGCACAGTCAGCGGCGCTGACCGGATGCCGGCAGGCGTGACAAAGTTTGAAGCTGCCCTCGGCGAGCCCGTGGCCGATGGTCACGCGCTGGTCGAACACGAAGCACTCGCCCTGCCAGAGGCTTTCCTCTGCGGGAATCGTCTCCAGGTACTTCAGGATCCCGCCCTTGAGGTGGAAGACTTCATCTACGCCCTCCTGCTTCAGAAAGGCCGTGGACTTTTCGCAGCGTATCCCTCCGGTGCAGAACATTGCGACTTTCACTTGCCCGTTGGCGCCCAGCAGCTTCTCGCGCTCACGGCGAAACCAGTCGGGGAACTCACGGAAGCTGGTGGTCTGCGGATCAATTGCGCCGGCAAAAGTACCTACCGCCACTTCGTAGTCGTTGCGCGTGTCGATGACGATAGTGCCGGGATCGGCAATCAGCGCATTCCATTCCTGCGGCTCGACATAGGTTCCCGCACTCGCCCGGGGATCGATCCCGGGCTGGCCCATGGTGACGATCTCGCGCTTGAGGCGCACTTTCATCCGGTGAAACGGCATGGCCGATGCGCCTGACAATTTGACGTCAAGGTCTGCGCAGTCCGGCAGCGCGCGAATGGCCTCCAGGACTTTGGCAATCGCGTCGCGGGTTCCGGCAATCGTGCCGTTGATGCCCTCGGGGGCAAGCAACAACGTGCCGCGGATCGCTTGCTCGCGGCACAGGCGCTCAAGCGGCGCTTTCAGCTCCTCGCAGTGCTCGAACCGGGTGAAGCGATAAAGCGCCGCCACCTGCAGGGAACCATGGGAATCAGAAGAAGGCATGTGCATGACAGGCCCCATAGCCGCTTGACGAAGGCGCGTCAGCACGCGCGCTTCTATTCCTGGTCCAACCCGCTAAAGGCGGTCCCTGCACATTGTGGCAAAGGCATGGGGGCACTGGCATGGCCGGCAAAAGTTCGAAACGTGATCCCTATGGGCACTTGCACAGCGAGGATGAAGTTGCGGCGGAAGTGGTAACCTGCTGGCTGTGTGGCCGGCCAACAGGCAAGACCATAGTCTCGCACCATCCGGTGCCCAAGAGCCGGGGTGGGCGCGATGTTGTGCCCATGCACCCGATTTGCCAGCAGACGCTGATCACCAATTTCACCAATTCCGAGCTGCAGCGCTATGGCATGGATGTGGAAGCTCTGCTGGCCGAGCCCAGTGTGCGCAAATTTGTCGATTGGGTGGTGAACAAGGACCCCGATTTCACTGCGACAACGGCCAAGAAGCCGCGCTGAACGGGCGGAATTCCCCGCTTTCCTGCACTGCCTCGATCTGTCACGCTCGCAGTTCGCCAAACCTCGCCCCTTGCCCCGCCGCCAGAATCTTTCTGAAATCAGCGTAATCTGTCACCTGTGTCACCCAGATTGGGCTTGGCGCGCGATGCTTGACCAGCAGGCCACGCTGTGCTGAACGACTGTTCAGCAACGTCAACGGGAGAATGCCATGACCATCCGCTTCGAAGAAATCAAACCCGGCATCGGCAGCCGCGTCGTCTGGGACAATCGCGCGGATATCTTCACGCCCGAGGCAGCACAGCTGCTGCGCGGCAAGCTGGCCGAGCGCACCGTGCTGGTGTTTCCAAAGCTGGGGCTGACCGACGCGGAACAGCTGGCGATCACCGATCTGATGGGCGGCAAGCTGAAGCTGACCGGTCAGTTCAACGTGCAGGATACCGACGAAAACGTCTATCAGGTGACGCTCGACCGCAAGATCAACCCACAGCCCGAATATGTCCTGGGCACCTATTTCTATCACATGGACGGCATGCCGATAGATGTTCCGCCGCCGTTCGCCACGCTGCTGTCCGCGCGCAAGGTTGCGCCCAAGGGCGGGCAGACCGAATTTGCCAACACCGCGGGGGCTTTTGCGGCGCTGCCCGAAGCGGAGCAGCGCGAACTGGAGGGGCTGACTGTGGTCCATTCGGTCAGGGCCAGCATGGTGCCGATCAAGGAAGCGATTCCGGTGGAGCAGTATGACAAAGTGATCAGCATCAAGGGCGACATCGAGCGGCCGCTGGTGTTCACCCATGCCGATGGCCACAGGTCGATGTTGCTTGGCACCACTGCGGACCGGGTGGTCGGAATGCCGATTCCCGAAGGTCGCGCGCTGCTGATCCGGCTGGTCGAATGGGCGGCGCAGCCCGCCTTTTCGCTGCGGCATGAATGGCAGGAAGGCGATTTCGTCATCTGGGAAAACACTTCGGCATTGCACCGCGCGATCCCTTATGATCCAGATTGCGGGCGGATGATGCACCGCACTTCGATCGCGGGTGCGGATTCGATGACGGTGTGACGCGCGGCCAAAGGAGAGATGCAGATGCAGCGCCGAGTGACTTTTGCCCTCGCCATGGCGGCCATGCTGGTTGGCGCTGCACCGGCGGCCCTGCCGCCGCAGTTTCCGGTCGCTACGCTCGATGTGCCGCAGGATAAGGGGGCGCAGGAAGTGCAGGTTATCCGGCGGACTTTCCCAGTCGGCGGTGCGTCGGGCTGGCATGTCCATCCCGGGGTCGAAATCGCCTATGTGCTGAGCGGTACGATGGCGCTGGATACTCCGGGGCAGCCGCGCCGGGTGCTGCGCGCCGGCGAGAGCTTCATGATGCCGCGCGGGGCGGCGCACAACGGGGTAAACCTCGGCCGCCGCCCGGCCGAACTGCTGATCACTTATACGCTCGATAAAGGCGCTGCCCAGCGCACATCGGTGGCGCCGCCTGCGCCTTGATTAGTCAGCCAAAGCCCTCGGCCCGGCGAGATTGGCGGCAGTGTAGCATTCGACAACCATGGCCAGCGGCTGACCGCCGGGCAGGCGCAGCAGCGCGCGGTGGATGGTGACAATGCCCTCCGGACAGGCCGGGCCTTGCGGGCCGGGCGCCGGCAGCGGTTCGCGGGTAAAATTCAGCGGCGCGGCGACTTTGCCGAAGGGCGTATCGCTTTCGGCCAGGGCCCGGTTCATTTCCGGAGTGAGCCGCGCCGCGACATACCAGTTGTGCGCCTCGGACAGCACAGTGCCATTGCAAGAGAGCCGCACATGGCGATAGCCCAGCGGCTCCTGCGCGCTCACTCCCAGCCGCTCGCGCAGCCCTTCGGGCGGCGGCTCGTCGCGGCCGCGAATGAATTGTGCGGTGATCCTGGGATCGACCGCGATGCCTTGCGCGGCGCACCACAGGCGCAGCGCTTCGGTCGCGCTGTCATGCGCGGCCAGGTGTGCTTCGAAAGTGGAGAGCAGCGCTCCGTGTCCGCCTGGCGCGCAGGCGCCGACCAGAGCCGCTCCGGTTGCCAGCGTCATCGCCGCGGTCCTAAATCCCACCTGGCACGACCTGCCTGCCCATCGCCTCCAGCGCATCTGCCAGCGCGCGCGTGCAAGCGGCGAGGTCTTCGCCATCGACCGAACGGATGACAAAATTGGCGCCGCCCTTGCCGTCTTTCCAGAACGGGTAAGAGCCGATCTGGCAGGTGGCATGGGCCTTTTCAGTGTCACCCAGCAGCACGGCGACTTCGCTTTCCTGCACCCAGCAGCCGATGGTTTCAGACAGCAGCATGGCCCCGCCCTCAAGCGTGCCGGACAGCGCATCGAGCATCCCGGTGGTGATCTGCGGCACGCCAGCCATCAGGAAGATGTTGCCCGCGCGTATGCCCGGCGCACCGGTGTAGCGGTTGGGGATCAGTTCGGCGCCTTCGGGCACCCGCGCCATGCGCAGACGCGCCTCGTTGAGCCCGCCGCGCGTCTCATAATAGGTCTCCAGGATGGCCCGGGCCTCGGGATGGACCGTGACCCCGACGCCGAGCGCCTCGGCAATCGCATCGACGGTTATGTCGTCATGCGTCGGGCCGATGCCGCCGGTGGTGAACAGATAGTCGCAGCGGGCGCGCAAAGTGTTGACCGCCTCGACAATCGCTGGGGTATCGTCGGCGACGACGCGCACTTCCTGCAGCCGGATGCCTTGCAGGCCCAGCCAGGTGGCGACCTGGGCGATGTTCTTGTCATGGGTGCGGCCCGAGAGGATCTCGTCGCCGATGACGATCAGCGCGGCGGTGAAAACGCGGCCCGGGCTTTTGGGTGATTCGGCCATGGGCAGGCGTTAGGGCAAAGCGGGGCTGCTCGCAAAGTGCAGAACGCCATCGTCAATCGGCGTGCCTGCCATTTCGGCCTTGTCCTCGCGGTAGTTCATGTGGATGCGCCAGGGCGAGTTTGTCGCGCTCATGGGGATCAGGTGCTTGCCGCGCTGGAGATAGCCAGACGAAAACATGTCGAAGGGCTGGTCCTGGGCAAGTGAGTGATCGGCGGGCAGCAGCGGCGTGGCGATATGCATCTTCATGGCGTCCATCTGCGCCAGCAGGCGGCACAGCCAGTCGGTCACAATGTCCACCCGCAAGGTCCAGCCAGCGTTGAGATAACCGAACATGACGGCAAAATTGGGCACGTTTGAAAGCATGCAGTCGCGGTACCAATAGTGCTGCGGCGCATCGACTGGCTGGCCGTCGATGCTGACGGCGATCTTGCCGAAGGTCGAAAGGCGCAGCCCGGTGGCGGTTACGATCACGTCGGCTTGCAGCTTGCGCCCATCCTTCAGTTCGATGCCATCGCCTGTGATGCTGGCGATTTCGCCGGTCACGACGCTCGCCCGCCCTTCGCGGATGGCCTTGAACATATCGCCGTCCGGAACAAGGCACAGCCGCTGCTCCCACGGATTATACGGCGGTGAATAGTCAGCCTCGTTCCAGGCTTCGCCGAGCTGCTTGCGGACCATGTTTTTCAAGATGCGGCCAAAGCCCTGCGGATCCTTTCGTGCGCGGTTGAACAGGAATTCGTGCATCCGCAAGGCGCGGGCGCGGTTGAATTTCCAGGCCCATTTTTCCGGCAGGACACGCCGCACCCAGCTAGCGAACCGGTCACGAGCTGGGCGCACGCCATACCATGTCGGCGTGCGCTGAAGCATTGTCACATGCCCTGCCGTCTCAGCCATGGCCGGCACGAGCGTGACTGCCGTCGCGCCCGAACCGATGACCACCACCCGCTTGCCGGTGTAGTCGAACGCTTCCGGCCAGAACTGAGGGTGGATCACCGCGCCTTTGAATTCAGCAAGCCCCTTGAGTTCGGCGTCATGCGGGTCGTCGTAGTCATAATAACCTGTGCCAAGGAACAGGAACCGGCAAGACAGCGCTTCGATACTGCCGTCCGCCAGGCGCGAACTGACCCGCCACATCCCCGCCCTGCTGTCCCAGTCCGCGCTTTCTACGCGCCGGCCGAAACGCATGTTCGCTGCAATGCCGTAGTCTGCCACGACGCGGCCGAGATAAGTTTTGATCTGCGCCGCCGGAGCAATTGTCTCTTCTTCGCGCCAGGGCGCGAACTGATAGGAGAATGTATGCATATCGCTGTCAGAGCGGATGCCGGGATAGCGAAAAAGGTCCCAGGTGCCACCCGGCTGTTCGCGCCGGTCGAGCAGCAAATAGCGCTTGCCCGGACACTGCATTGCCAGCCTGGCCGCCATGCCTATGCCGGAAATCCCGGCCCCGACGATCAGCACATCGAATGGTTCCGCCGCTTCGCTCATGGCAAGAGCAATAGAGCAATGCAGGCGGATTGCCAGCCGTGCCGCTCTTTGCCACAAGCGGAGCATGACGGTGATCGCCTACAGACGCTATGTGCATGGCAAACCGCAGGATGCGCAACTGACGCTGGACGGTTTGGCCCGGGCCGCGCTGCCCAAGGGCACGTTTGACTGGCTGGGCCTTGCTGAGCCCTCCGCTGAAGAGCTCGAGCAGGTGCGCGGCCAGTTCGGCCTGCACCCGCTTGCGGTGGAGGATGCGCTCAATCCCGCGCAAATGCCCAAAGTTGAGATCTACGGCGGGCAGCTGTTCATCATCGCCCGCACTGCCGCGATTGAGGAGGGCGAGCGGATCGAATTCGGCCAGACGGCGATTTTTCTGGGGGCCGATTTTATCATCACGGTCCGGTTTGGCTCGACCCGTGCCCATGCCGCGCTGCGCCAGCGGCTTGAGGCTGATTGTGATAGGCTGTCCGAAGGGCCGGACTTCGTTGCCCATGCCATCCTCGATTTCATAGCCGACGGTTATCAGCCGATCCTCGAAAAGCTCGAAATGTCGGTGCAGACCATGGAAGAGCGGGCGATCGATGCATTCCCCGAACCTTCCACCATTCGCCGCATCTTCCGCCTGCGCCGGCAGTTGCGCCGTTTTGAGCGGACTGTCGGGCCGATGGAGGAAGTGTGCCACCGGCTCGCCACAACTGCGCTGCCGGCAGTCGACCCTTCGGCGATGGTCTGGTTCCGCGATGTGCTCGACCATGTCCGGCGCAGCCTCACACGGATGCGCGGGCTCAAGGAGACGCTCGACTCGATCGTCGAGACCGCGCACCTGCTCGAGCAGCACCGCCAGGGCACGATGACCCGCCAGCTTGCATCCTGGGCGGCGATCCTCGCGGTTCCGACCGCGATTGCCGGGATTTACGGGATGAATTTCGACATCATGCCCGAACTGCGCTGGCGCTATGGCTATTTTGCGGTGTTGGGCGGAATTTTCCTGATTTGCGGGGGCCTGTGGCTGCGCTTTCGGCGGATTGGCTGGCTGTAGTAGAATCGGACTTGCGGCATTGGCGCCGACGCTTCAGGATCGGCGCTGACAGACATTCGGGAGAGACAACAATGATACCCCAGATCGGGCGCGTGGGCGTGTGGGCGACGGAACTTCGCTTCGGCGATACCGGCGCCATCGATGAAGCGGCGGTCGAGCTGGAAGCGCTCGGCTATGGCGCGGTTTGGATCCCAGGCGGGATCGACGATCAGGTGCTCGGCGATGTTGACCGCCTGCTCTCGAAGACCAGCCGCATCGCCATTGGCACCGGCATCATCAACATCTGGAAGCAGAATGCCGCCGATGTCGCCGCTTGGTGGAAGGGGCAATCTGCCGAGCGGCAGGCGCGGGTGTGGCTTGGCGTCGGGGTCAGCCATGCGATGCTGATCGGTGCGGACTGGATGAAGCCGATTGCCAAGACACGCCAGTGGCTCGACGAGGCGCTGGCCGCTGGCCTGCCCGGCGATGCGCTATGCGTTGCCGCGCTCGGCCCGCAGATGCTAGCGCTCGCCCGCGACAAGACCGGCGGCGCGCATCCCTATCTGGCAACGCCCGAACACACCGCCGCCGCCCGCGCCATTCTGGGCCCGGGCAAACAGCTTGCGCCTGAGCAGGGCGTGGTGCTGGAAAGCGATCCCGAAGCGGCCCGCGCCCTGGCGCGCGGTGCGCTGCAAATGTACGCCCAGCTGCCCAATTACGCCAATAACTGGAAGCGCTATGGCTTCACCGACGAAGACATTGCCACGATGAGCGACCGGCTGATCGACGGTCTGTTCGCCTGGGGTGGCCCGGCGGAGATCGCCGCACGAGTGAAGGCGCACCACGACGCCGGGGCGGACCATGTCTGTATTCAGGTGATCTCGGGCAGCGGGCTGGAAGGCGCAAGGGCGGCCTGGCGGGAGCTGGCGGGGGTCTTGGTTTAAGGGGCGCTCAGTCCCCAGCGACCATCATCCCGTCCACCCGGACCGTCGGCACGTTGACCATCCGGTGCCACTCCAGATCGTCCGCAGGGGTCAGCGCGCGGAACATCTCCAACAGGTTCCCGGCAATGGTGAATTCCGCCACCGGGCCGGCGATCTCGCCGCCGACGATGCGGTAGCCTGAGGCCCCCCGGCTGTAGTCGCCGGTCACGCCGTTGACTCCCATGCCGATCAATTCGGTGACGTATATTCCGTCCTTGATGTCGGCCATCAGCGCGGCCGGGCTCACGCTGCCGGCGGCGAGGTGGACATTGCCGGTGCCGACCCCAGGCGCGCCGCCGTGGCCGCGCGAGGCGTGGCCGGTTGGGGTCAGGCCCAGTTGGCGTGCAGAGGCGCTGTCCATCAGCCAGCCGGTGATGCGGCCATGCTCGACCAGATTGCGCGGGGCCACGGCAAGTCCTTCACCGTCGAACGGATGCGAGCGCAGGCCGCGCGGGCGCAGCGGATCGTCGGCGATGATCACGGCCGAGTCGAAAAGCGCCTCGTCCAGCCGGTCGAGCAGGAAACTGGACCGTCGGGCAATGGAAGTACCTGCCATGGCGCCAACCAGATGGCCGATCAGCGAGCCGCCAACCCGCGGATCGAAGACAATCGGCATTTGCCCGCTCTTGACGCGTCCGGGGCCCAGCCGGGCGACCGCGCGGTCGCCTGCCTGGCGGCCAATATATTCTGGCGTCGGCAAGTCCGCGCCGTGACGGGTGGAGCGCCA
>CAXNKI010000009.1:0-11599 GCA_964202645.1 Alphaproteobacteria bacterium
CCGCCGCCGACGGTGAGCGGCATGAAGCAGACTTCCGCAGTGCGCCGCACGATATCGAGCAAAGTCCCACGCGCCTCGTGGCTGGCCGTGATGTCGAGGAAGCACAACTCGTCTGCACCTGCCCGGTCATAGGCCCGCGCCTGCTCGACCGGATCGCCGGCATCTTTCAGGTCAACGAAGTTCACGCCTTTGACCACCCGGCCATCGCGCACGTCGAGACAGGGGATGACGCGGATGCGGACGGTCACGTCGCCTCCGCTAGCGCAATCGCCGCCGCCAGATCAAGCCGCCCGTCGTATAGCGCCCGTCCGGTTATCACTCCCTCGATCCCGTCGCGCGCCAGCAGGGCGAGCATGCGGATGTCGTCGAGGCCCTTTACCCCGCCGCTGGCAATCACCGGCAGGTCGGTGCGCCGGGCAAGGTCCACCGTCGCCTCGATGTTGCAGCCTTTCAGCATCCCATCGCGGCCGATATCGGTGAACAGCAGCGAGGCCACGCCCGCGTCTTCAAAGCGGCGGGCCATGTCGTAGATCGAGACTTCGGACAGTTCTGCCCAGCCCTCGGTCGCCACCATACCGTCGCGCGCATCGACCGCTACGACGATGCCGCCGGGGCATTCCTTCGCCATGTCCTTTACGAACTCGGGGTCCTTAAGCGCCGCCGTGCCCATCACTACACGCGCGACGCCCAGATCGAACCAACTACTGACTGACCCGCGCGTGCGGATGCCGCCGCCGAGCTGGACATGGCCGGGGAACACTTGGAGGATCGCCTCCACCGCCTCGCGGTTCTCCGCGCGGCCCGCAAAGCTGCCGTCGAGATCGACGACATGGAGGTACTGCGCTCCCGCTTCGGCAAACAGCATCGCCTGCGCGGGCGGATCGTCGCCATAGACCGTGGCGCGGTCCATATCGCCCTCGGCGAGGCGAACGACCTGCCCGGCCTTGAGGTCGATTGCGGGGAATACGATCATGGCTTCCACTCCAGAAACCGCGCCAGAAATGCCAGCCCATAAGCCTGGCTCTTCTCCGGGTGGAACTGCACGCCTACCAGATTGTCACGCGCCACCGCCGCCACGACGCTGCGGCCATGGTCGGTCAGGGCCGCCACATCATGGCCATCATCGGCAACGAAATGATACGAATGGAGGAAATAGGCCTCGCCCGGCTCGATCAGCTCTGCCCCGCCCCGGTGCGGCATCGGCGCGACATCGTTCCAGCCCATGTGCGGGATCTTGATGGCGGGATCGCTGACTTCAATCTCGCGCACTTCGCCGGCGATCCAGTCAAGCCCCGGCGTCTCGCCGTGCTCTAGGCCGCGCGTGGCGAGCAGTTGCATGCCGACGCAAATCCCGAGGAACGGCGCAGCCCCGACGAAGACCCGCTCGTGCATCGCCTCGATCATGCCCGGCACGCCGCGCAGCCCTTCGGCGCAAGCCTTGAAGCTGCCGACGCCGGGAAGCACGATCCGGTCCGCCGCGCGCACAACAAAGGGATCAGACGTCAGCTCCACCCGCTCGGCTCCGGCGGTCTTCAGCGCGTTCATCACCGATTGCAGATTGCCCGCGCCGTAATCCACCAACGCGACGACTTCAGCCACCTAACTGGCCTTTCGTGGAGGGGATCGCCCCGCCCTTGCGCGGATCAAGCTCCACCGCCGTGCGCATCGCTCGGGCAAAGCCCTTGAAGATGCCCTCAATGATGTGGTGGTTATTCTCGCCGTAAAGCAACTCGATGTGCAGCGTGATGCCGACCGCTTGCGCGATCGAATGGAACCAGTGCTGGAACAACTCGGTGTCCATTTCACCAAGGCGTTCCTGGGTGAAGCCGGCCTTCCACACCAGCCAGGGCCGGCCGGAAATATCCAGCGCGACGCGGCACAGCGCCTCGTCCATAGGCGAATAGGCCATGCCATATCGCCCGATCCCCGCCTTGTCGCCCAGCGCCTGGAGGATGGCCTGGCCGATGGCGATGGCGCTGTCCTCGGTGGTGTGGTGCTGGTCGACATGCAGGTCGCCATCGATCTTGCAGGAAATATCGATCAGCGAATGGCGCGAAAACTGCTCGATCATGTGATCGAGAAAGCCGATCCCGGTGGAGACCGCATAGGCTCCTGTGCCATCGAGATTGACCTCGACGGCAATGCTGGTCTCGCTGGTCTTGCGTTCAATTCGGGCGTTTCGCATGGCTCAAGGCCTATAGTGCGCAAGGCCGGGGAATCAATCACGCGATTGCCGGGCTGCGGATTTCAACCGATCAACCGGGGATTTTGCGTGTCTTACCCCTTGACCACCCGGATTCGCAGGGCCACTTCCCCGTTTATGAATGACACCGCGCCCGACAGCATGATCCCCTACGACGAAATCGTGCAGGAAGCCCTGCGCGCAGTGGTCGGCCGGGTGCTCGGCCAGGTGGTCACTTGGGGCGGCACGCTGCCAGGCGATCATCACTTCTACATCACCTTCAAGACCGGAGCTCCCGGCGTCTCCATCCCGGCGCACTTGCGCGAGCGGTTCCCCGACGAGATGACCATCGTCCTGCAGAACAAGTTCTGGGACCTTACGGTTGATGACACGTTGTTTTCTGTCGGGCTGACCTTCAACCAGATTCCTGCCAAACTGGTGGTGCCTTATTCCGCGATCACGGCCTTTGTCGATCCGGCGGTCGATTTCGGCCTGCAATTCCAGGCAGACCTCGCCGATGCCGAGCCCAGCGCGCACGAGGAGCCCGGCAACGATGCGCCCGATGGCGACGGATCGAAGGTCGATCGGGCCGCTGAGCCCAAAGGCGAGCCGGGGACCAATGTCGTCTCAGTCGATTTCGGCCGCAAGAAATAGCCCGGGAAAGCTAGCGCAGTGGCCACTCCCCTGCTCGCCCGCCTGATCCGCTTTGCCGGCGGCAAGGCGCTTGATCGCGTCGTTGCTCAGGTATTGCCTGGCGGGAAAGCAGCCGGTTCGGGGCTTTCCAAAGGGGGGCTGGCAAAGGGAGGGCTTACCAAAAGATTGGCCGGCGCAGCAATGGCGCGCATCGCTACACGCTCGGTTCCCGGCGCGATTGTCATCGGCGGCGGCCTGCTCGCCAAGATGCTCTATGATCGTCGCCATGCAAGCGCGCAGAAGCCTGCATCGCCCGACGACGAAGACACTCATGCCATCGGCTGAATCCGGCTCCGATGCGCTGTTGCGGCGCGGGTTGATGTTCATCCTGTCCTCGCCCTCGGGCGCGGGCAAGACAACGATTTCGCGGCGCCTGCTGGCCCACGACCGCGATATTCGCCTCTCGGTCTCGGTCACCACCCGCCCGATGCGCCCGGGCGAAGCCGAAGGGCGCGACTACCATTTTGTATCACAAGCGGAATTTGACCGCATGGCCGATGCCGGCGAATTCCTTGAGTGGGCGCATGTCTTCGGCAACTCCTATGGCACCCCCAAGGCGCAGATCAAGCAGGGGCTGAAAGACGGCCATGACTTCCTGTTCGATATCGACTGGCAGGGCACCCAGCAGCTCTACCAGCGCATGGAAACCGATGTCGTGCGCGTCTTCCTGTTGCCACCCAACCTTGACGAGTTGCGCCGCCGCCTGACCAGCCGCGCTACCGACAGCGCCGACGTCATCGCCGCGCGCATGGAACGCGCCCAGGCAGAAATCAGCCACTGGGACGGCTATGACTATGTCGTGGTCAACGACGATATCGACGAGTGTTTCGGCAAAGTGGTGCAGATTCTCGCCGCCGAGCGCCTGCGCCGGGCAAGGCAAACAGGACTTGTGGGCTTTGTGCGGGGACTGATGAAGTAGGTCCGGCCCTTCCCCTTAAAACTGGCGCTGCCCCGTCGCATCGCTCTCATTGAACACCGGAATCGCTGTCAGCCCCGTCATCATCACCAATGGCAAGATGCGCGTGGTCGACTTCTGGTAGTTCGCATAGAACGGGAAGTTGTCGACCATCACCGCCCAGACCTTTTCGCGCTCGGCGCCTTCCGGCTCGCGCCAGGTGCCGCGCCAGGCTTGCGTCGCGACCTGGAATTCGACCTCGGGGCTGGCAACAAGGTTGAGATACCATTCGGGATGATGGTCCGCCCCGCCTTTGGACGCACAAATCACGACTTCGCCCGCAACCACCGAATAGCATAGCGGGGTGATGAACACCTTGCCGCTCTTACGCCCGCTGTATTTCACTAGTACATGCGCGCCGTAGGAACGCCCGCCGACCGCAGTTATATCCTCGATGTGGCCTTCTGACCCGCCCGAGCGCAGATACTTCTCGCGGTGTTCGGAGACCCAGTCCTTGCGGACTTCGCGGATTGCGGCGGAATCTGCATCGCTCATCAGTCATCTCCCTTGGGCATGGCCCTTTGTGCTTGCCAGTTTCGGCAATTCCATCGCGCCTGTCCATCGACAATTGCAACGCACTTGCGCGACTCGCGGCTGGCGTGGATATGCAGCGGTTGAAACACCTGTTCAGCATAAGAGGATGCCATGGGAGAAATGGGCAAAGTTGTGCAAACCGCCGATGACCTCGCGGGTCCGGTGGTGATCGGCCCCGAGGCCTACACCAGCCGCGACTATCTGGAGGCGGAGCGCGCAAAGCTGTGGCGCAGCCACTGGCTGCAGGCGGGCCGGGTGGAAGACATTCCAAATCCCGGCGACTTCATCACCTATAATATTCTCGATGACTCAGTGATCATCACCCGCGGTGATGACGGCACGATCCGCGCCTTCCACAACGTCTGCCCGCATCGCGGCCGCAAGCTGATCGACACGCCCAAGGGCCAGCGCAACGCGCGCGGCAACAAGAAGAGTATCATCTGCGGCTTTCACGGCTGGGTGTTCAATCGCGAAGGCACATGTACCTTCATCGAGCATCAGGACGACTGGCAGGGCGTACTCACGCCAGAGCGCACCAGCCTCGGCCCGGTAGCAGTCGATAGCTGGGGCGGTTTCCTGTGGGTCAACATCGCGTCTGACGCAGGCCCCTTGCGTGACTATCTCGAGCCTGCCGCGACGATGCTCGACCCGTTTCAGCTTGAGAACATGCGCTGCCGCTGGCGCAAATGGGTGATCTTCGAGTGCAACTGGAAGGTTGCGATGGAAGCCTTCTGCGAGACCTACCACGTGCCCGGCACGCACCCCGAATTCATGGAATTCGGCCAGTTTCGCGGCTGGGGACGCAATCAGGGGCGGCATTCCAACATTGGCTATGACGCGCCCAAGGGACAGGAAGAGGACGCCGCCAAGCTGCGCCTGGGCACTGGCGACGCACGCATTTCAACGGCAGAAATGCAGAACTTCACGTGGGAAAACGCCAATACCAACACCACGTGCACGCTGGTCGATGTAGCCAACCGGCTGAAGGATGATTTGCCCGAAGGCACGCCTTCGCCCGAAGTGTCGAAATACTGGCTGACCACCGCGCGGGCGATTGACGAGGCTCGCGGCGTCGTCTGGCCGACGGTTGATCCGCAGCACACCGCGCAGAGCGGCACTGCCTGGCAGATCTTCCCCAACCAGCAGATCGGTCATGCGGTCAACAACATGCTCACATACCAGGCACGGCCCTATGGCGATGACCCCAACATGTGCATTTTCGAAGGGGCGGTCTATGAACTTTACCCCGAAGGCGAAGCACCCGCGACCGACTGGGAATACACCGAGCCGCAGGACTGGCCGCCCGTCCTCCAGCAGGATTTCGCGAATATGTCGGCGGTGCAGAAGGGCATGAAGAACGCTGGCTGGCGCGGCGCGCAGCCCAATCCTTATATGGAGCGGACCGTCGCCAGCCTGCATTACAATCTGGCACGGGTCGTCGGGCAGGGTGCGCCGAAGAAAATCGGCGGCTAGCGAAGCTCAATCCGGCTTGCCGAGCGGTCCTCGGCGAGCCATGCCACCATGACCGCACGCGCGGGCATTTCGCTCAGGATATGCCGCGTCAGCCGCTCGTAATGAGCGATGAAGCGCGCGATGGCCTCATCGCTCATTGCTTGCGGCGCGCCGCGCTGGTGGAGCACTTGTTCCTGTTGGCAGCGCCAGCCATAAACCGTTTCGAAGCCCGGCACAGCGAGCAGAATCAGCAAGTCCAGCCGGCCGAACAGCGCACGGTATTCGCCGGCCAGCGCGTGGTTGGCATGGCCCCGCCAGCTGCCGTCGGGGTCTTCATCGCGCTCCAACGCGTTCACCGGCTCGGCCAGCGCCGCTTCATCCTGCGGCACTGCGCCAGTACACCAACCTTCAAAAATGAGCAGCCGCGTATTGGCTGGTGCACGGTCCCACGCCGATTGCGGCGCGCGGTCGTCAGTGCCTTTATCAAAGCGCGGCAGCAGCGCCGCCTCGCCGCGTTCGAGAGCGGCGATGACCTGCAGCCCCAGTGCCACGTCATGCGTTCCGGGGACCCCGCGCGTGCGCAGAAGCGGATGGACAGTGCGGGCCAGCTCTTCACGCTCGGCCCGGGTGAGGTAGATGTCGTCAAGTGACAGTGACACCGCGGGCACGCCTTCGTCTGCCGCCCGGCGAACCAGCGCGGCAGAAAGCGTCGACTTGCCCGAGGCCTGGCTGCCGCAGATGCCGGCCACCGTCAGGCCATCGCCAAGCTTGCCACGTATCGCGCTCCAGGCGGCCTCAAGGATGGCGGCATCGGGCTGCTGCGCTCCGACGATCACTTCGTTTCGAGTCATGGCCCGAGACTATGCGGCATTTGCTTCCTGCGCTAGGCTCTCCGGCACAGGCTGCGCAAAGCAGCGCGAGAGGATGCTGAAATGACCACCCGGATTGGCCCCGAACTGTTGCCTTATCTGGCTGATCTCGAGCGAGCGGTGGGGGAGCTGGCGAACACCTGGCGCCCCGACGATGAGCACTACCGCGCGGATATCTATCGCCAGACGATGGCGAGCCTGTCCTACTCCTATTTCATGTTCTTCCACGCGGATGCCGAGCATCCCGACTGGGCGCCGCTGTGGAACCCGGTCTACACGCTCCAGCCGAACCCGGACGACATCTACGTCCAGTCTCCCATAAGGGGCGACCTGACTTACCGGGTCTCTGGCAATCGCGGCACCTGCAAGATCCTGAGCTTCACCACGCAGGCCGCGCTTTCAGGAACTTACGACGAGATTCCGCAGCCGAATGGCCACAATGAGATCGATTGCGACGATTTCGGCATTGCGCTGGGCGCAGAATTCGAGATCGTTTTCAGCGCGGAGCGCCCGGCTGGCTATGCCGGCAACTGGGCACCGATCCATCCCAGCGCGACTGGCATGTTTACCCGCTACCGGATGTATGACTGGGCCAGCGAAGTCGATCCGGTGCTGTCGATCGAATGCCTCGATCCGGTCCCGCCCAAGCCCCGCCTGTCGCCCGACGAAATCCTGCGCCGCATCGGCGAGATGGCGAAGTTTCCGGCACGCAAGACCAAGCAGTATTTCCGCATGCAGAACGGAGTGATGGACCGGGTGGGCTGGAACGTGTTCGAGCCGATCCGCATGCCCGGCGCGCTCACCAAGCAGACCTATTGGCCGGCCAACTTCCAGTTCGATGCTGATGAGGCGCTGATCATCGAGACCGAAATTCCGGCCCGCGCGCCATATTGGAATGTGCAACTCAACGATCCGCTGTTCAATGCGCTCGAATATGTCCACCGGCTTTCGAGCACTAACGGCGCGATGGCGAAGCTTTCCAGCGACGGCAAATTCCGGGCTGTTATTGCGCTGGAAGACCCCGGGGTGCCCAACTGGCTCGATCCGGCGGGCTATACCGAGGGCGGCATCTATGGCCGCTGGTATGATTGCGACAGCGAGCCGCTGCCGACCTTGAAGCGCGTAAAACTGACCGAGCTGCGCGATCATCTGCCCACCGACACGCCTGTGGTGACACCGGAGGAACGCGCCGAGGAGCTCAGGGTGCGAGTGCGCGCCTGCCAGCGGCGGAGGCGCTGGTGATGCTGACAGAGCAGCTTTCCTTCACCGGCAGGGTCGCGATTGTCACCGGCGGGGCAACCGGGATCGGCTATGCCGCCGCCATGCAATTCGCCCGGCTGGGCGCGAGCGTTGTGATTTGCAGCCGCACC
This sequence comes from Alphaproteobacteria bacterium, assembly GCA_964202645.1. GTDB lineage: Bacteria > Pseudomonadota > Alphaproteobacteria > Sphingomonadales > Sphingomonadaceae > Novosphingobium. The sequence goes on from CAXNKI010000009.1 coordinate 8,056, forward strand.
GCGCCGGAACTCGAAGAGGCCGCAGCTCGGATCGCAGCGGAGAGCGGATCGCGGTGCCTGGCCGTTCCGACTGACGTCAAGGACGAGGCGGCCTGCGTGGCGCTGGTGCAGCGCACGGTCGATCACTTCGGCCGCATCGACGTGCTGGTCAACAACGCCGGCGGCACCCGCATGGGGCCGCTCGAATCGATCCCGATGCGCGGCTGGGATTCGATCTTCGATCTCAACGTCAAGTCCGCTTATGTGCTCACCCGCGAGGCTGGCAAACACATGCTCGCGCAGAAATCGGGCGCCATCGTCAACATTTCCTCAGGCGCCGGGATCAACGGGGTGAAAGGCGGCGCACACTATTCCGCTGCCAAGAGCGCGTTGCAGATGTTCACCCGGGTGACAGCGGCCGAATGGGGCAAGCATGGCGTGCGCGCGAACTGCGTTGCCGCGGGGGCGATCGCGTCCCCTCGCGTGCTCGAAGCATGGAAAGTCGCGGGGCTCGATCCCGAACAGATGGGCGCAGCGATCCCGCTGCGCCGCACTGGCACGCCCGATGAAATGGCCAACATGATTGTCTTCCTCGCCAGCGATGCGGCAAGCTATGTCAGCGGGCAGACTATCGCGGTCGACGGGGGGCCGAATTTGGGAGGGATACCGGATGCTTGAGGCAGGCCCCAATCCTCTCCCGCTGGGGGAGGTGGCAGTGCAAAGCACTGACGGAAGGGGCACGGATGCGCGCTCCCCCTCCACCACCGCTTCGCGGCGGTCCCCCTCCCCCGCTGGGGAAGGAATGTGATGGACGCCTCCTACGATCCCCCCGCCCGGTTTCGCACCGCCTCGGACCAGCTCCACGATATTGTCGGACGCGAAGTCGGCACCAGCGATTTTGGCCCGGCGGACTACCTGCCCGGCCTTCAGGTCATGCTCCAGTCAATGGACTACGACCCCCATTTCTCGGAAAACGGCCGCCGCCTTGCCTGGGGGCAGATTATCGGCGTGCTGCGCAGCCGGGCCTCTGCGATAAAGTCGATGCAGGAAAACCCCGGCTTCGATGGACCTGATGGTTCTGGGCCGATCCTCGATCCGGTGGTGATCACTGGCGTGCCGCGCACCGGCACCACTGCGCTCCACCGGCTGATGAATGTCGATCCGCGCTTTCAGGGGCTGCAAACCTGGCTGATTGACGCCCCAATGCCCCGCCCGCCGGCAGAAAGCTGGGCCGACTACCCCCAATTCCGCAAGAGTGTCGCCGATCTCGAAGCGCACTATGCCGCTGCTCCGGAAGCGCGCGCCGCCCACAACCGCGCGGCGGCTGAAGTCCACGAATGCTGCATGGTGCTGTGGCACAGTTTCAACAGCAACATCTGGGCCTGCGGCTCGTGGTCCAGCCCGACCTATGATGCATGGCGGCAAAGCCAGCCGGAAGACGTCGCCTACAGTTACTATTACAAATGCGTCCAGCTGATCGGCAGCAATGAACCCGAGAAACGCTGGCTGCTGAAAAACCCCGGCCATATCGAGCAGCTCGACTTGCTCTGGGCGATCTACCCGCAGGCCAAAGTCATCCAGACCCACCGCGATCCGGCGAAGGCCGTGCCCTCGCTGTGCTCGCTGCTGATGAACCTCCACCCGATCTATGAGGAAGGCCGGAGCGACCAGCGCGCGCATACCATGCTGGCGCGCGAGGCGGGCAAATGGGCGGCGGCCACACGGCGGGCTGACGAAGCGCGAGCGCGCCATCCGGGGCAGACGCTCGACGTGATCCACGGCGACTTCCACCGCAACCCAATGGAAGTTCTGGAGAAAATCTATGCCTTCATCGGCATGGAGATCGGCGAAAGCCTGCGCGCATCATTCGCCCAGCGGATCGCCGAAAAGCCGGAACTTGCGCATGGCGTTCACCGCTACGACATCGCGAATTTCGGCATGAGCGAGGACCGTGTGCGCGAGCAGTTCGGCGACTATGTCCAACGTTTTGATCTGGTGGAGAAACGCGCATGAAAGCCGCCATCTATCCCGGCCACGGCAGGCCCGTGACGATCGAGACCCTGCCCGATCCCGAGCCCGGCCCCGGCGATATCATCATCAAGGTCGCGCGCTGCGGCATCTGCGGCACAGATACCTCGTTCACCAAGGGCGGCGTTTTCGATTTCGGCGAAAACGTGCAGTTCGGCCATGAATATGCCGGCGAAGTGGTCGCCACCGGCAGCGGGGTCAGCCGCTTGAAGACCGGCGACCGCGTCGCCGTGCTGCCCTCGGTGGCCTGCGGAACATGTTCCTCGTGCCGTAGCCACGGCAACAACGTCTTGTGCCAGGCAAGCCCGGGCCCTGGTATGCTGGGCTTCGCGGAATTTGCGAAGATCCCCGAGAGCGTCGTCACCCGCCTGCCCCAGACACTTTCGATGGCAGACGGCGCTCTGGTCGAACCGATGACAATCAGCCTCTACGGCACCAAATTCGCCCGCATCCAGCCGGGAGAACGCGTGCTGGTGCTCGGCGGTGGCTCGGTGGCGCTCTATGCGATCTATTGGGCGCGGCGGCTCGGGGCCGGCAAGATCGTCGCCATGTCACGCTCTGACCGGCGCAAGGCCCTGTGCCTCGAGATGGGCGCCGACGCCTTCGTGACGTTCGGCGACAATGAACATGGCGAAGTGATCGAGGCGCTCGGCGGCAGTCCAGACGTAGTGCTCGAAGGCGTGGGCGCGGAAGGCATGATGATGAAGGCGATCAGCCACGCCGGCCAGTTCGCGCGGGTGATCAGTCTGGGCTTCTGCACCAGCCCGGATCCGTTGATCCCGGGCATGGCCAGCTTCAAGTGCCTGTCGATCCAGTTCATCGTCGGCTATTCGATGAAGGAATTCATCTATGTCGCCGAGCAGATGGACAAGGGCCACTGTGACCCCAAGGCGATCATTACCAACGATATTGCGCTGGTCGATTTGCCGGCGATGATGGACGTTCTGCGCGGGCCGAACGAAGAAACCAAAGTGCACGTATGCATGTAACGGGAGCGATGCCGATGTCCGACGACTTCGAAAAGGGGCTGGCAGTTTTCGCCGATGTCTATGGGCCTGAGGCCGCCGAAGGCTGCCGGCAAGCGGCGGCGAGCGAGAGCGACTTTACCGCGCTCCACGTCAAATGGTCGATGGAAGTGCCCTTTGGCCAGCTGTGGACCCGCGAGGACAAGCTCTCGCGGCGTGACCGCAGCCTGGCCGTGCTCGGCATGTGCATCGGCCAGCGCAGCTTTGAGGAAATCCGCTATCACACCATCATGGGCGTGGCGAACGGGCTGACCCGTGCAGAGATCGAAGAGGTGTTCCTCTCGGCCATTCCCTATTGCGGCTTTCCGGCAGCGAACACCGCCAAGGCGGCGATTCTCGAAGGCTTCAAGGCGCTGGAGGAACAGGGCAAACTCTGAGGGCTTGATGAGGGCGGACCTCAGGGCCGTTGCCAGCCAATAACGCATCCTCTCCCGATGCAGTCCGCCCTCACGCCCTTCCCTTGCTGGGAAGAAATTTCGAATCTTTGTCCGATGAGCGACCATACACCGCTA
>CAXNKI010000010.1:0-11289 GCA_964202645.1 Alphaproteobacteria bacterium
CTGCATCGCGAGATCATGCTGAGGATGGCTGGCGAGGCCGGGATGGAGGATGCGCGGCACGCGGCTTTCGACGAACTGGCCGACTTTGAGCGCGTTTTCGCTCTGCTTCTGCGCGCGCAGTTCCAGCGTCTCGAGGCCCTTGAGCACCACCCAGGCGTTGAACGGCGAGAGCGTCGGACCGGTGTTGCGCTGGTAGGGAAGCAGCGTCTCGTTGATGAATTTCGCCGAACCGCAGACCGCGCCAGCCAGCACGCGGCCCTGACCGTCCATCAGCTTGGTCGCCGAATAGGCCACTACGTCGGCGCCGAGGCCCAGCGGGCGCTGCAGCGCGGCGGTGCAGAAGGCGTTGTCGACCACCGAGAGGATGCCATGCGCACGGGCGAGGCCGCAGACATGGGCGATATCGACGATATCCATCGTCGGGTTGGCCGGGGTCTCGAAGAAGAACATCTTCGTGTTCGGCTGGATCGCGGCTTCCCAGGCGGCATTGTCGCGGCCATCGACCACGGACGCGGTGATGCCGAAGCGCGGCAGCAGATTGTCGATCACCCAGCGGCACGGGCCGAACAGCGCGCGACCCGCCACCATGTGATCGCCGGCGGAAAGGTAGCTCAGCATCACTGCGCTCATCGCTGCCATGCCTGATGCCTGGGTGCGGCAAGCCTCGGCGCCTTCCATCATCGCGATGCGTTCTTCCAGCATCTGCACGCTCGGGTTCTGCGTGCGCGAATAGGTCATGCCGGGGGCTTCCCCGGCAAAGCGCGCGGCGGCAATGCTGGCCTCGTCATAGCTGTAGCCCGAGGTGAGGAACATCGCCTCGCTGGTCTCGCCTTGTTCGCTGCGCCAGGTCCCCGCGCGCACTGCGCGGGTAGCGGGGCGCCATTTGGAGGTGATCGAGCGGTCCTGGCCGGTTGAGCGTTTCATGAGGGGGCGTTTAGGAGCGTGGAGCGCTACGGGCAAGCCGTGCTAGAGGCCAACCATGCAAATCGCCGCACCCGCAATCGTCTGCGCCAGCCGAGCCCACGGCGAGACCGGCGCGGTGGTGCGGCTGCTCACGGCAGAGCATGGCCTCATCGCCGCCTATGTTGCCGGAGCGCGGGGGCGGCAGCTGCGTCCACTGCTGATCCCCGGCAATGCGCTGGCCGCTGAATTCATCACGCGGCCCGGCAACCAGATGCCGTCTGCCCGGCTGGAACTGATGCGCAGCTGCGGGCCGTGGCTCGGCGAGCCGCTGCCTGCTGCAGCGCTTGCCTGGGCCACTGCGCTGACTGCCGCGACCTTGCCCGAACGCCAGGCATATCCGCCGCTTCATGCCGCGCTCTCCGCGTTGATCGATGCGATCTGCGCCGCGCCCTCGGCGCGCGGCTGGATGCCGGGGCTGCTTGGTTTCGAGACATTGCTGCTACGCGAGCTTGGTTATGGCGAGTCGCCCGAGCGGCTTGGCAGCGACGACTGGCCCGGCCTGCTTGGTCAATTCGATCTGCTGGGCAAAGCACTCGCACGCTACTTGCTTGCCGAACGGCGCGGCGATGTTATGGCGGCGCGCGCCATGCTGCGCGACCGGCTCGCCCGGATTGAATAGCGGTATTGAAGGACACGAATTCCCATGAAGATTGCGGTTTTTGCCGGCGACGGTATCGGCCCCGAAGTCACCAGCGAGGCAGTGCGGGTGCTGGAAGCGCTGGGATTGAACGAGCTTGAACTGACCTATGGCGACGTTGGCGCGGCGGCATACCGCAAGCATGGCCACCCATTGCCGCAGGCCACACTGGATATCGCCCGTGCTGCGGACGCGATTCTGTTTGGCGCGGTTGGCGATTTCGATTGCGACCATCTCGAGCGCCATCTGCGACCTGAACAGGCGATCCTGGGCCTGCGCAAGGAACTTGGCCTGTTCGCCAATTTGCGCCCGGCGACCCTGTTTGCCGGCCTTGAAGACCTCTCTTCATTACGCCCCGAGATCGCGGCCCAGATCGACCTGCTGATCATCCGCGAGCTGAACGGCGACGTCTATTTCGGCGAGAAGGGCATGAGGAAGACTGCCGACGGCCGCCGCGAGGGCTATGACATCATGTCCTACAACGAAGACGAGGTGCGCCGCATCGCCCATGTCGGCTTCAAGGCGGCGATGGGCCGCAAGAAACGCCTGTGCTCGGTCGACAAGGCCAATGTGCTCGAAACCTCGCAGCTGTGGCGCGACATCGTAATCGAGGTTTCGGCGGAATACCCCGAAGTCGAACTCAGCCACATGTATGTCGATAATGCCGCGATGCAGCTGGTCAAGAACCCTGGCCAGTTCGACGTTGTCGTCACCGGTAACCTGTTTGGCGACATTCTCTCGGATCAGGCGAGCATGTGCGTCGGTTCGATCGGGCTGCTGGCTTCGGCGGCCTTGGCGGAAGGCACGATGGGGCTTTACGAGCCGATCCATGGCTCCGCGCCAGACATTGCCGGGCAGGACAAGGCCAATCCGATGGCGCAGATCCTCTCCGCCGCGATGCTGCTGCGCCATTCCTTCGGCCGCGAGGCGGAAGCCGCGCGGATCGAGTCCGCGGTGGCCAAAACGCTTGCGGCCGGCATTCGGGGCGGTGATCTGGGCGGCAACCACGGCACGCGCGCAATCGGCGATGCAGTCCTGGCCCATCTGTAATGTCCGCTAAGGGTTTCTTAGTATTAACCATATATCGCCCGGGGCCATGGACATGACGCACGCCGCCCTAGAAGCTGCCATCGACGCGGCTGTTAAGCCGCTGGAACTGGCCATCATCCTGCCCACGTTCAACGAGCGCAAGAATCTGCGCCCGATGGTCGAGCGGCTCGACAAGGCGCTTGCCGGCATTTGTTGGGAAGCGATCTATGTCGATGACAACAGTCCCGATGGCACTGCCGAAGAAGCCCGCGCAATCGCGCTGACCGATCCGCGCATCCGGGTGATCCACCGTATCGGCCGCCGGGGCCTCGCTTCTGCCGCGATCGAGGGCATGCTCTCGACCGCTGCGCCGCATGTCGCAGTGATGGACGCCGATCACCAGCACGATCCCGCGCTGCTGCCGGGCATGCTCGCAGCCGTCGCCAGCGGCGATTATGACATTGCTGTTGCCAGCCGCTTTGCCGAAGGTTCCAGCACCGAGGACTGGGGCCGGCCCGACCGGGTCAAGGCCAGCGGCATCGCCAATGCCATTGCCCGCAAGGTCACCGGCGTGACGCTCACCGATCCGATGAGCGGCTATTTCCTGCTGAAGGGCGACACCCTGCGCGCTAACGCGCACCGCCTTTCAGGCGTCGGCTTCAAGATCCTGCTCGATATTCTCGCCACGGTGGACACCGCCCTGCGCGTCAAGGAGTTCCCCATGTCATTTGCCGCCCGCGCCGAAGGCGAGAGCAAGCTCGACCGCACCGTGGTCTTCGAATTCCTCGTCGGGCTCTATGACAAGTGGCTCGGCCGCATCATCCCGACCCGCTTTGCCCTGTTCGGCACGATCGGCGCGATTGGCGTGGTGGTCCACATGGCTGTGCTCGCCGCGGTGCTTGCGGCTTTCGGGACGAGCTTCCAGGGCCACATGCTGACCGCATTCGAGATCGGCCAGACCATCGCGGCAATGGTGGCGATGACCTTCAACTTCGCGCTCAACAACGCGCTGACTTATGCCGACAAGCGCTTGACTGGGATGGTGCCGCTGCTGCGCGGCTGGGCCAAGTTCGGCCTCACCTGCTCGGTTGGCCTGCTCGCCAATGTTGGCGTCGCCGCCGTACTGGTGCGCTTTGGCTTTCACGAATATCCCGCGGCAATCACCGGCATCATCATCGGCTCGGTGTGGAACTTCGCGCTGTCGAGCAAGTTCGTCTGGGGCAAATACTAGAGGCCAAATACTGGTTGCTGTGTTAGGGATACAGGCGTTCACCATAGAGGAACGACTTGATGTCCTTATCGCCGCGCCGGATTGGCGCAGAAACTTCGGCCACGCGGGTGCAGATGCTCGACGCCGCAGAGGCGCTGATACGCGAGGAAGGCTATGCGGCGGTCAGCACCCGCCGGGTCGCGACCCAGGCCGGCTTGAAGCCAAGCCTCGTGCATTACTACTTCCCCACCACCGACGATCTGCTGATCGCGTTGTTTCGCCGCGGCGCCGACCAGAGCGATGCGATGCTCGAGGCGGCGCTTTCAGCAGATGATCCGCTGCGCGCGCTGTGGGAATTCTTTGCCGACAGCAGCCGCACCACGCTGACGCTGGAATTCATGGCACTGGCGCATCACCGCAAGGCTCTGCGTACTTTCATGGTTGAGCATTCTGATGAGATGCGAGCCCGTCAGGCGGCGGTGATCGAGCGGCTGTTTGGTGCGAGTCTGGCTGGGTTTAATGGCTTGAGCGCGGAAGGCATCAGCCTGGTTATGGCCGGGATCGGCCGGGTGCTGGTGATGGAAGGCAGCCTCGGCGTAACCGCAGGCCACCGCGAGGCACGCGCCTGGGTCGAGGCGCGGCTCGCCGGGCTTGCGGCGCGAAGTAACACGAGTGCTCCTGCCTGACCTTGACGTAACGGCACGGCGTTCCTAGCTCGGACTGGCCCTGATCCCCCCTTGTCGGAGTAGCCTGAATGTCCGTTGCCGAAACCCTGTGCCTGGCGCACGAAGCGATCAAGCCGAAGATCGGCAGCCGGATTCTCAATTCCAAGGAAGAGCTGCTGAGCGGTGCCTTGGCTGACGAAATCCGCGCCCTGCTGGACGCGCGCGGGGTGCTGGTTTTCCCGCAGATCAATTTCACTGACGACGAACAGATCGCCTTCACCAAAACGCTCGGCACATATGCGACCGAAAATCCCGATGGCAGCGTCACCAAGATCACGCTCGACCTCAAGGAAAATCCCTCGAGCGCGGAATACCTCAAAGGCTCGCTCTATTGGCATATCGACGGCACGCGCAATGACGTGCCGATCCTCGCCTCGCTGCTCTCATGCAAGGTTCCGAGCCCCAAAGGCACCGGCAACACCGGCTTCTGCAACACCTATGCGGCTTATGAAGAGCTGCCCGCCGAGCGCAAGGCCGAGATTGACGATCTGCGCGTGATCCATGGTCCCTGGGCCTCGCTGTTCTATTACGAGCCCGAGCCGAGTTTGGCCAAGCTGCAAGGCTATCAGGGCATTGGCGAAGCCGAGCTGCCCTTGGTGTGGAATCACAAGTCGGGCCGCAAGTCGCTGATCCTTGGTTGCACTGCCAGCCGCGTGGTCGGGGTTGATGCACTGGAGAGCGCCAAGCTGATCCATGGTCTGCGCGAATGGGCGACAAGCGAGCCGTTCAGCTTCAGCCACGAATGGACCGCTGGCGACATGGTGATCTGGGACAACACCGGCACCATGCACCGCGCCGAAGCCTATGACCCGGCCTGCGGACGGATGATGCACCGCACCAAGCTGGAAGGCGAAGAACCGTTTGAGTGAGTGTGGGCGAGTGAGCGCCGCGCTGACTTCGCGAGACATCGCCCCGCTGATCGGGGCCGAAGTGCTGGCGGACAAAGCGGCGCTGCTCAGCGGCGAATATGCGTCAGCCCTGCGCACCCTGCTTGAAGCGCGCGGCGTGCTGGTCTTCCCGCGCATCCATTTCACCGAAGCCGAACACATCGCTTTCACCTGCACGTTGGGCGAGTACGCGCCGGACAATTCCGAAGGGCGCAGCACTGCGATCTCGCTTGATGCCGATGTCGCCGCCAATGCGGAATACACCCGCTCCTCGTTCTTCTGGCACTTCGATGGCTATATGCACGACGTGCCGATCCTTGCCTCGCTGCTCTGCGCGCGGGTGCTGCCGGATGAGGGCGGCGATACCGGGTTCGCCAATACCTATGCCGCCTGGGAGGCCTTGCCCGAAGATCGCAAGGTGCAGATCGGGGGGCTGAAGGCGGTCCATGCTCTGGCCGGGGCGCAGCGCAGTGTCGAACCCGAACCGGCCTACGAGACCTTTCGTCAATGGCAGCAGGTGCGCAGCAACACCTTGCCGCTGGTATGGAAGCACCGCTCGGGCCGCAAGTCGCTGGTGGTCGGCAATACGGCAGTCGGCGTGATCGGCATGGACCCGCTCGAAAGCGCCGAGCTGCTGGTGTTCCTGCGCGACTGGGCGACGCAGGAACGCTTTACCTATCGCCACAAGTGGTCAATGGGCGACTGCGTGATGTGGGACAACACAGGCACGCTTCACCGCGCGCTGCCGTATGATCCCGCGAGTGGCCGCCTGCTGACGCGGACAAAGCTGGCCGGAGAAGAGTCTTTCGCCTGACGATCAATCTTCGGCGCGCAGGCTCACTTCCCGGTAAGTCCGACCAAGCGCGCGCAGCCGCGCGAGCGCCTTCGCGTCTTTCCTAAGGTAGCCATCAAAGAATGCCAGCAGGGCATCGCGGGTGATCGCCTGTTGCCGCGCCGGATCGATCAACCCGCCGCGCGTTTCGCAACCGGGCATGGTACGGCTGGGCATGTTGCGTTCGAACCAGATGCAATCCGGGTTCTTGCCATCGGCCAGGACCTCGGGCGTGCCGCGAAACCAGACATGAACCCCGCCCCGGATCATCACTTCGGTCTTGGGACCTTCGACCCGAGAATAGGCCGCGTAGGGCCGCCCGGTGGTCCGCGCGAACACGTCCTTCTCGGCTGATAGGAACAGTGCGGGCACGCGCACTTCGGCATGAGCCGTGCCGAACAGGCCCATGTCCTGCGTCAATGCCGTTGTGACCGGATCGCCCCCGGCGATCAGCGCGGTGGCGGCAATGCGGGGATCGCGGGTCTGCGCGCCGAAACTGGTGAAATAGCTGGTCACCGCGCCGAGCGAATGGCCGGTCGTGCCGATCTTAGTCGCGTCGATCTTCGGGCCGATCCCGGCATCGGCAAGCAGCCGGTCGATGATGAATTTCACGTCGCGGGTCTGCTGACCGACATCGGAAATGTCGGCAAAACGCACATGCGTGTAAGCCGCGCTCGAAGTCAGCGGATAGTCGGGCGCGGCGACGATATAACCGTGGGCAACGAGATGCTCGACAATATGCATGGCATTGTCGGCTGTGCCGAAAGTTCCGTGGCTGTAGATCACCAGCGGGAACGGACCGGGGCCGGCGGGCTGCCACACACGCACATCGATGCGCCGCGTTGCCGAACCGGCAAATCCCATGCTGGCCTTCACCTGGCGGCTGTCGTCGACCAGGCTGAGCTGGCGGGCAGCGGGGCCGGGTTCGCTGCCATGGGCCTGCGTCGCCAACGTCAACGGTGCGATCAACAGCGCCAGTGCGCTCACCATGCTTTTCATGCCCATTCCTGCCTCTCCAGCTCGGCCTTGTTGACCATGCTGCGCATGATGCGATTATTGACGAGACTTGGCAAATCGCTGTACAACTGTTCAGCAAAACAAGCTCCGGGAGAATGAATCATGGCCACTGTAGCCGCCAGCCTTTGGGAAGTGACCAATGTCGCGCCGAACATCGGCTGCACCATCCGCACCGACAAGCAGACGCTGCTTTCTGGCGAAAAAGCCAAGGAAATTCGCGCGTTGATGGAAAGCCGTGGCGTGATCGTCTTCCCCCAGATCAATCTCACCGACGCGGAACAGATCGCTTTCACCCACACCCTGGGCACGTTCGCGCATGAAGTTGGCGAATCGAAGAGCGGGATGGATACGGTCTATCCGATCACCATGGACCCCAAGATCAATCCCAACGCCTCATACCTGCGTGGCGCGTTCTTCTGGCATATCGATGGTACCATGTCGGACATGCCGATCCTTGCCTCGATCATGAGCGCGCGGTCGCTGGCGAAAACAGGCGGCGAGACCGATTTCTGCAACACTTATGCGGCGTTCGATGCCCTGCCCGAAGACGAGAAAGCGGAGATCGAAAAGCTGAAAGTGGTCCACGCCATGTGGCGCTCGCAGCTCTATCACAATCCCGAGCCAGACTATGCCAGCATGAAGCTGTGGCAGTCGATCGGCCGCAATACCCTGCCGCTGGTGTGGAAACACCGCACCGGGCGCAAGTCACTGGTACTTGGCGCGACCGCGCTGCAGGTCGAAGGCATGGATATGTTCGAAAGCGAGTTGTTGCTGGTGCGCCTGCGCGAATGGGCGACCCGGCCTGAGTTTTCCTATCGCCACACCTGGTCGCTGGGCGATATGGTGATCTGGGACAATACCGGCACGATGCACCGCGCAACGCATTATGATTACGATTCCGGCCGTCTGATGCACCGCACCAAGCTGGAAGGCGAAGAGGCTTTTGCTTAACCCGTCCGCAGCTCCTCAGCCAAAAGCCTGAATTCCTCGCTGCGCGGCGAGTTCTTGCGCCAGATCAGCGCGATCTCGCGGTTGGCATTGGCCGCCTTGAGCGGCCTTGCCACGACATTGGTGCCGTTCAATATCCCGGCATCGAGCGCCATTTCTGGCAGCATGGTCAGCCCCAGGCCATTGTCGACCATCTGCACCAGAGTGTGCAGGCTGGTGCCGATCATCGTGGCAGAGGCGCGCAGTTCGGGGCGGTTGCAGGCAGCGAGCGCCTGATCCTTAAGGCAGTGTCCGTCTTCCAGCAGCAGCAGCCGGTTCTCGTCTATCAGCGAAGGCGGAATTTCGTCGGGCGGATCGCGCGGATCGTCCTTGGGGAAGGCGACATAGAACGCATCGAGCTCGATCGTCTCGCTCTCCACTTCGCCGGTCGGATAGGGCAGCGCCAGCAATACGCAGTCGGCGCGCCCGTGGTGCAGCGATTCGACTGCTGCCGCGCTCATTTCCTCGCGCAGGAACAGTTTCAGCGCCGGGCGCTCGCGGCGCAAGCGCGGCAGCATCCGTGGCAACAGGAACGGCGCAATCGTGGGAATCACGCTCATCCGCAATTCGCCCGAGAGCGGCTGGCCGGCTGACTGTACCATGTCGGAGAGTTCTTCGGCCTCGCGCAGGATGCGATGTGCCTTGGCGACCACGGCATTGCCCAGCGGGGTAAACCGCACCGCGCGCTTGGTGCGCTCGACCAGCACCACGCCGAGCAGTGTCTCGAGATCGCGCAGCCCCGCCGAAACCGTCGACTGCGAGACGAAACTGGCATCGGCGGCGCGGCCGAAATGGCCGTGTTCGTGCAGCGCGACAAGATATTGCAGCTGCTTGAGCGTGGGGTGATAGGTAGTCATGCGCACATTCTATCGCATGCTGTCCGGGCGAGGCCAAGCGCCTCGACAAGGCTTCCGGGCTATGACAGCGTTGAACCAAGGCAAAAAAGGCGAGAGGAGCGGAAGATGAGCCGAATTCTGGGCCCGGCAGTGCATCAGGCTTATGTCTACAAGGATTTCGATGCCGCGCTCGCCCGGTTTGCCGCCGGCGGAATCGGGCCGTTCTACCTGCTGGAAAGCATGGGCGGCAAAAGCCTCTACCGGGGCGAATTGCATGAGCTGAGCATGTCGGCAGCCTTTGTCTATAGCGGCGAGTGCTGCATCGAGATCATCTCGCCCATCGGCGAGCAGCAATCGACCTATGCCGAATTCCTGGAGCGCAATCCCGGTGGCGGGCTGCACCACATCGCCTATTATTCAGACGATTTCGATGCGACGCTCGCGGCTTTGGCTGAAGCGGGCATGCCGATGCGGATCGTGCAGGACTTTGAAATTGAGATCTACTGCGAGCCGGTCGGCGTTGATAACCCGGTTTGCTTCCAGTTCATCAAGCGCGGGCTGTTCGATGACTGGTTTGGCGCGATGCGCGATGCGGCGGCAAATTGGGATGGCACCGATCCGATGCGCGATGCCCGCCCGCTGATGGCTGCCGCTATGGCAACACACACTAGCTGAAACCCCCGCTCGGCATAGGTTACTCGGCCTCTGCGACGCTCGCTTGTTCTTCTTCCGCGTCCGGCTCGCCTGCCGCAATGCGGGTCATCTTCATCTTGCCGCCCACCACTGCAAAGCCCAGCTTGCCTTCGACCAGTTCAAGCGCATCGCGGCCGAACTGCTCGTAGCGCCAGCCTTCGAGGATCGGCAGGTTCTTGCGCACTCCGGCGGCGAGCAGCTCGAGATCGTCGCTGCGCGCGAGCAGGCGTGAAGCAACGTCGATCTCGCGGCTGCGGATCTTGAGCAGCAGCTTGAGCAGGTCGGCCACCAGCGAGCCTTCCTTGCCAAGTGGCGCCCCTCGGGCGGCGCGCGGCGGCAGTTCGCTTTCGCCCAGCGGCTGAGCGGCGGCGATGGCCGCCATCATCCGCCTGCCGATCTCGTTGTCTTTCCAGCCCGCCGATAGCCCGCGCACTTTGGCAAGGTCTGCCTGCGCTTTGGGCGGATGGCCGGCAATGTCGGCCAGCGTCTCGTCGCGGACGATGCGGCCACGGGGCAGGTTCTTGTCCTGCGCTTCCAGCTCGCGCCACTGCGCCAGTGCCTTCAGCCGTCCGAGCACCACCGGATTGCGCCCGGCTGCCTTGATCCGCTGCCAAACTGTCGCCGGATCATTGCGGTAGTTCTCAGGATCGGCGAGCTTCTCCATCTCGGCATCGAGCCACTCCCCGCGCCCGGTCTTGACCAGCCGTGCGAGCAGCTTGGGGAAGATCGTTGCCAGATGAGTGACATCGCCGATGGCATATTCGATCTGGCGCTCGGTCAAAGGCCGGCGCGACCAGTCAGTGAACCGCGCGCCTTTGTCGACGACGATGCCCAGCCATGATTCGCACAGGTTGGAATAGCCGATCTGTTCCGACTGGCTAATCGCCATCATCGCGATCTGCGTATCGAATATCGGATGCGGCGTGCGCCCGGTGAAGTTGTAGACGATCTCAACGTCCTGGCCGCCGGCATGGAACACCTTGAGCACGTCTTCATTTCGGGTCATCAGATCGAACAGCGGCGTCATGTCGAGCCCGCTGGCCAACGGATCAATCGCCGCAGCCTCTTCGGTATTGGCGATCTGGATCAGGCAGAGTTCAGGCCAATAGGTGTTCTCGCGCATGAATTCGGTGTCGACCGTGATGAAGTCGGACTTGGCGAGACGGGCGCAAAGACTGGCAAGTTCGGCGCTTGTGGTGATCAGCGGGTGGATTTTCATTGCGACTTTTCTATGAAGGGGCGGATCCGGCAGGAGCGCCTCGATTAGACCCGTGCGGGTCTGCGGCTTGACAAAATCACGGCCATCGCCTGTTAGCCGCAGCTTCCCCTGCCTTATTGCAGTCCGAATGGAAAGAGTTTCGATGCACGCCTATCGTTCACACACTTGCGGCGCACTGAGTGCCAGCGATGTCGGCCAGAGCGTCCGCCTTTCGGGCTGGGTGCACCGCAAGCGCGATCATGGCGGCGTGCTGT
>CAXNKI010000011.1:0-10856 GCA_964202645.1 Alphaproteobacteria bacterium
ACTCAATGCGGCGCTGGCCGTTACACCGGAAGAACGCGGCCTGATCGAGCGCGCTGAAGTCGGATCAAATGAGGGTTCGGGCCAACAGGGCCACAGGGAAACGGAATGAGGCGCAATGACCGGTTTGATGCAAGGTAAACGCGGGCTGATCATGGGCCTGGCGAATGACAAGTCGCTGGCCTGGGGAATTGCCAGGGCACTGCGCGATCATGGCGCTGACCTCGCCTTCACTTATCCCAATGCGGCGATCGAGAAGCGGGTGCGCCCGCTGGCAGCCGAGCTGGGCTGCGACTTCGTGCTGCCTTGCGACGTATCCGACAAGGCGGGTCTGGATGAAGCTTTTGCGGCGCTTGGCGCGCGCTGGCCAACGATTGATTTCGTAGTCCACGCGATCGGCGCTTCCGACAAGAACGAACTGCGTGGTCGCTATAGCGACACCAGCCTGGAAAACTTCCTCAACACGATGAATGTCAGCGTCTACAGCCTGACCGCAGTTGCCCAGCGCGCCGCGCCAATGATGCCTGATGGCGGCTCGATCCTGACGCTGACCTATTACGGCGCGGAAAAGGTCGTGCCGCATTACAACGTCATGGGCGTTGCCAAATCGGCGCTCGAGACCAGCGTCAAATACCTTGCCGCCGACCTTGGCCGCGACGGCATCCGGGTTAACGCAATTTCCGCCGGGCCAATCCGCACGCTGGCCGCCTCTGGCATCGGTGATTTCAATCTGATCCTCAAATGGAACGAGCTCAACGCGCCGCTTGGCCGCAACGTCACGATCGAGGATGTCGGCGGGGCCGGGCTCTACCTGTTGTCAGACCTCGCTTCAGGCGTAACCGGCGAGATCCACCACGTCGATGCCGGCTACAATGTCATCGGCATGAAGCGCGAAGATGCGCCGGATATCGCGCTCGCCGACTAAGTATTACTTTTCCGCAGAAGTGGCTGGCGGCGCTGGTTGCACGCTTTCGGGATCCTGCAGCGCACGCTGCTTGGCCTCATATTCGCGCTCGATCACTTCGACTCGGGCCTGCGTTTCGGCCGCTTCCTGGTCGATTGTCGCCAGCCGGCGCGCGCGTTCGTCGGCGATCAGCTGGCTGAAGCGGATATTGGGGTCGCCGCGCTTTTCGGCATAAGCGGTGTCGATCAGCTTGCCGACGCAGCCGGTCATGCCGCCGGGGCCAACCGGCGAGCAGCTGAGCGTTCCGGTGGCACCCACGGTCTCATAGGCCAGGACCCGGTCGGACCAGGCGCGGTTATCGGGCGCGCTGCTCTCGCGCAGGCCTTCGGGGATGCGGAAGCGTTCGGCTTCGTCCTTGCGCGCGCAGACCGTGATTTCATTTGCAGTCGATTGCGGGCAGGCATCGTCGCCATAGATGATCAGCTGGTTGACCTTTTCCTCGGCGCTTTGCGCCTGCGCCGGAGCGACAAGCAGCAGGGCGGCGGGGGCAAGGGCAATTCCGGCAATTATCTGGCGCAGCATGGTCGCGGGTTCCTTGGGTCGGTTGCTGCCAATATAGGGGCAGGACGGCTGAATGCTAGGTGAAGCTCGGGCCGGCTGCATTGACCTGACGCAAGCGATCAGACCTTTTCCGACAGGCGGATCGCCAGCCGGCAGCCAAGCCGGATCGCGCCGGACAGCAGCGGATAGAGCGGAGCCTGCTCTGCGCCGGCTGCCAGCGCAGCCTCGCGGTGCGCGCGCTCATCATCGCGGAAGCTGCTGATCACGCTGGACAGCTCCTCGTCGCTGGTCCCCAGTTCTTCGAGCTGCGCACTATAATGCCGGTCTATCTCGGTCTCGATTGCCGCGGTGCAGGCCATCGCCGCTTTCGGCCCGATCAGCGCAGTCGCCGCGCCTAGCGCAAAGCCCGCCACATGCCAGAACGGCTGGAGCGCAGTCGGCCGGACACCGCGCGCGGCAATCAGCGTGTTGAATATCCTCAGATGCTCGGCTTCCTGGGCTGCCATCGCGGCAATCTCGTCGGCGCCTTCGCCGCGCGAGCCCATAACTGCCAGCTGGCCGGCATAGATCCGCGTCGCGCCGTATTCGCCCGCCTGATTGACCCGCAGCATGGCCTCTCGCTCGCCTGAGCTCATGACGCGCGCTGATTGCGCAGCAGCAGGAAGCCGATGGCGAGCGCGGCGGCGGTGGAAAACAGAAAGTTCCATCCCGCAAGAGAGACGCCCAGCAGGCTCCACGGCGCGACATCACAGCGCACCAGCGGCGCATTCATGATCGCCTCGAGCGGATCGCCACCACCTGCCGTCGCCGGGGCGGAGCAGGCCGTTAGGCCCTGCCACCAGCCGTATTCAACGCCGGCATGGAACAGTCCGATCAGCCCGGCCGCAGCGATGGCGAGCCCGGCAAGGCCGGTCAGCCAGCCCGCGCCGGGCCTAAGCCATGCGGCCAGCGCGATGGCGAGCGCCGCGAAATGTCCATAGCGCTGCCACCAGCACATCTCGCACGGGGCGAGACCGAAAACATATTGCGAAATGTATGCTCCGCCAAGCAGCAGGGCCGGGGTGGCCAGTGCCAGCACGCGGGCCAATCGCCCAGCCATACCGTCTGCCTTGCTCATGTCAGGCCGGTCCACTTCATGGGCGCCGCGCGACCTGCGTTCCCGGTGCGGTGCGGCGCAGGGTTTCGATTGCGTAGTGCAGTTGGAAGTCCTTGATGCCCTTGGCCAGCAGTTCGGCCGAAGTCGCCTTGAAGCGCGGATCGTCCTGCTTGTCGGTTTCCATCTGCTTTTCGTCGAGCGAGATCTCGTTGATCAAGTGGCCGCGCAAGTCGCTCTCGCGGGTCGAGCGTTCAGAGCGCCTGCGCGCATCTGGATCGCTGAGCTGCGGTACCTTGATGTCAGGCTCGATTCCGCCTTCCTGCACCGATTTGCCCAGCGGCGTGTAATAGCGCGCCGTGGTGATCTTGATCGCGCTGGTGCGGTCGAGGTTGATCATCTGCTGCACGCTGCCCTTGCCGAAGCTGCGCTCGCCCATGATCACCGCGCGCTTGTTGTCCTGCAAGGCGCCGGCGACGATTTCGGAAGCCGAAGCACTGCCAACGTCGATCAGCACCACCATCGGCAGCCCGCGTGCGCCGTCGCCGCGAATCATCGATTCGGCTCGGTAATACTCGTTTTCCGACGCCACCCGTCCGCGCTGCGAGACGATGGTGCCGGTGGTGAGGAACAAGTCGGACAGCGCCACCGCCTCGTCGAGCGATCCACCCGGGTTCGAACGCAGATCGAGCACCAGCCCGGTCAGCCGCGCGCCGTTCTGCGCCCGCATCGCCTGGATTTCTCGGTTCACTTCGTTGCCGACATTGCGTGAGAACTCGTTGACCGAGATGACCCCGATGCCGTTCTCGTATTTGGCGGTAACCGGCTTCAGGTCGATCACGCCGCGCACCACGGTAACGTCGAAAGGCTCGTCGCGACCCGGACGGAAAATCGTCAGCCGGATCGAGGTTCCCGCCTCGCCGCGCATTTTCGAGACGGCTTCGTCGATATCGCCGCCATAGTGCAGCTTGCCATCAAGATGCGTGATGAAGTCGCCTGCCTTGAGGCCTGCTTTTTCCGCCGGGCTGCCGCGCATCGGCGAGACGATTTTGACCGCGCCGTCGTCCATCACCACCGAAAGGCCCAGCCCCGAATAGCGGCCGTCGATCATCGTTTCCAGCCGCTGCAGCGCCGCGCCGTCAAGATAGGAGCTGTGCGGATCGAGACTGCTCAGCATGCCGTCGATTGCGCCTTTCAGCAGCTTGGTGTCATCGACCTGCTCGACATAGTTGGCCTTGATCAGCTGGTAGACCGCGATCAGTTTATTGAATTGCGGGCCCGATCGCGCGTCGACCGCGGCAAGCCCGGCGGTGGTCGCGGGGAGCAGCGCCAGCACGCCGGCCAGCATGGCAGCGCGCGAATAGGGGGCAAGGGTCATCGGCCGTTTTCCTGTACAGATCGGAGCTTGATACCGCTGTGTGCGGCCGAAAGCCATATGTGCGTTGGTTCATAGCGTGCGGATATAGTCCAGAGGATTAACCGCTTGGCCCCCTCGCCGCAATTCCAGCGTCAGCAGCGGGCGTCCTGCCCCGGCAATGCCGAGTGGCGAGCCGATCACGAGATTGTCGCCGATGCGGGTATCGAGCTGGGCGAGACCGGTTATCAGCGAGGTCCAGCCGCCGGGGTGCTCAATGATCACAATCATGCCGTAGCCGCGATAAGGCCCGGCAAACGCCACCCGGCCCGGTGCCGGGGCAACGGCCTGTGCGCCCTGGCGGACCGCCAGCACGATTCCGCGGCTACGCGGCAGGCCCTGGGGCATCTCGCCGAAACCAGCCACCAGTCTCCCGCTGGCGGGCAGCACATAGGCAGGAAGCCCTGCGGGAGGCGCTGCCGAGGGGCGTGGCGGGCTGTCCACCAGCGCAATTTCAGGCCGGGCAGGGCGCATGATCGGGCCGGGCAGCGCAGCGAGTTCATCGCGCAGACTGCCGGCTTCGTCCACCGTTCTCGACAGGGCATCAAGGTCGCGGCTGCGCTCGGCCATGGCGAGTGCCCGCTCGGCCTCGCGGTCGGCAATGCCGCCGCTGGCGCGCGAGGCGAGGCGCTGGGTGGTTTCCAGCGTGGCGAGCGCCTGACGGCGCTTGGCGAGCTCGCCCTGGCTTGCCTTGAGCTGCTCGACGGCGAGCCGGGTCTGCTCCTGGAGCGCGCGTGAGCGCTTGATCTCTGTACGAAGTGCCTGGGTGCGCCGTTCGATCTGGGGCAGCATGGTGGCGAGCACCGCGCGGGCATACATCGTGTCGCGCACTGATCCCGAGCGCAGCAGCGATAGAACTGGGGGGCGGCGCGAGAGGCGCTGGAGCGAGGCAGTGAGCCGCACCAGCGGACGCTGCTTTTCCGCAAGTCGCGCTCGTAAATCAGCGCGCTGCCGTTCGATCAGGCCGATGCGTGCCTTGTCTGCCTCGATCTCGGCCTCGGCCTGCTGGATGCGCGCGGCAACGCCTGCGGCCTCGCGCGCGGTCTTGTCGGCGGCCTCTACAGCCTTGGCGGCTTCGGCTTCGAGCTTTTCGGCGCGGGCCTTTGCGGCAGCGCCTTCGCGCTGGGCCTCGGCAAGGGCTGCCTGCACTTCGCCGGCATTGTCATAGACCAACGCGGACTGCGCCAACACGCCGCCCGCCGCGAGCGACAGGAGCAAGGCCAGAGCAACGCGAGCTGGATGAAGCATCCCGTGCCTTATCCCGAACGGTGATAGGGATGGCCAGCAAGAATGCTGGTGGCGCGCCACAATTGTTCCATCAACATCGCCCGGGCGAGCAGATGCGGCCAGGTCATCGCGCCGAAGCCGATGAGGAGGTCGGCCTTTTCTCGGGCGGCATCGCCCTGCGAGCCCGGACCATGCCCGTCGGCAGCGCCAAGATGAAACCGCGCCTCGCGCACGCCGCCGTCACGCCAGGTGCCGAGCTGCGCGGCAAATTCTTCGGACGTGAGCTGCTTGCCGCGTTCATCAAGCAGCACTTCGCGCGCCGGAGTGAGCGGCGGCGGCAACGTTCCGCCGCTGTCGGGCAGTTCGGTGAGCTTGAACGGCCAGACGATGCGTTTGGCATACCGGTCGCACAATTCATGCTCTGGAGAGCGGCCGATCTTGCCTCGTGCTATGACATGCAGGCGCATGACGGAACCGGTTCAGGCGAGCCCACCGTCACCAAAAGCCCACATGCGCTCGAGATTGTAGAATGTGCGCACCTCCGGACGGAAGACGTGGCAAATGATGTCGCCCGCATCGACCAGCACCCAGTCTGCGGCGGGCAGGCCTTCGATCCGTGACGCGCCGAAGCCGCCGTGCTTGATCCGCTCGGCGAGCTTCTCGGCGATGGCCGCGACCTGCCGATTCGAGCGACCCGAGGCGACTATCATGTAGTCGGCAATCTCGCTCTTGCCGGCGAGCGGGATCGCGACGACGTCCTGTGCCTGATCGTCGTCCAGCGATTGCAGCACCAGTTCGAGCAACGAGCCGGGTTCAGCAACGGGGAGGGGCGGGTTGATCGCGGCGGGGGCTGCGGTGGGAGCCGCTGGCTGGTCTTGTGCCGGGGTCATACAACTGAATCGGTCATGTAAGGGAAACGAGCTCCATTAAGGGAATGCCGGGCCAAGAGCCCATGGTGACAAGCGTTCATGCAGCGTCTGCCGGGATCGGACGGCGGGTCACCCCGTCGCGCAGGGCCAGCACTTTGGCGCGGCTGGCCCAGTGCGGATCGGCGCGGCGCAAGGCGGTTGCCGAACGGCTGTCGGGATCGAAACGCAGATACACCAGCGCGGGTGCGCTCCATGGGAACCGGTTGTCGAGGCTGGCTGAGGCAACGCGGTAACGCCTGAGCCAGGCCATCGCGGGGCTCGCGGCGGCGCGGCCTTCATACCCCGGACGCGCGATAACCGCAATCGGCATCAATCGGGCGATGCCGCGCCAGTCGCGCCAGCGCGAAAACTGCGCGAGATTGTCTGATCCCATCAGCCAGACGAATCGCCGTTTCGGCCAGCGGCGCACGATGCGGCGCAAGCTGTCGATGGTATAGCGCGTGCCCAGTTCGCGCTCGATCGCCGAGACGCGGATCGGCGCGCGGCGGGCCTGGCGCTGGGCCGACGCGAACCTTGCGGCGAGCGGCGCCATGCCGGCCCTGGGCTTCAGCGGATTGCCCGGCGAAACCAGCCACCAGACTTCATCAAGGCCCAGTGCTGCTTGCGCGAACCGGGTGATGCGTCTGTGCCCGCCGTGCGCCGGATTGAAGCTGCCGCCCAAAATTCCGGTAATTATCGGGCTCAAGGCCGGATCTGGCCTTGCCCGCGAACCTGCCATTTGTAGGTAGTCAGCCCTTCCAGCGCGACCGGACCGCGAGCATGCAGCCGGCCCGTGGCAATACCGATTTCCGCGCCAAGCCCGAACTCGCCGCCATCGGCGAACTGGGTCGAGGCGTTGACCATGACAATCGCGCTGTCGACCTCGGCAAGGAAGCGTTCGCTAGCGGCTTCATCCTGGGTGATGATCGCTTCGGTATGCGCTGAGGAGTGGCGCGCGATATGCGCCAGCGCATCGTCCAGCCCGTCGACTACCGCGACCGAGAGGATCGCATCGAGATATTCGGTGTCCCAGTCGTTGGCGCTGGCAGGCTGCACACGCGAATCTATGGCGCGGGCACGGGCATCGCCGCGCAGCTCGCAGCCGGCATCGATCAGCGCGCCGACGACTTCGGCATTAGCGGGAAACTGCGCATCAAGCAGCAGTGTTTCCATCGCGCCGCAAATGCCCGTGCGCCGCAGCTTGGCGTTGAGCGCGATGGCTTTGGCCATCGCCGGATCGGCAGCGGAATGAATATAGGTGTGGCAGATGCCATCGAGATGGGCGAGCACCGGAACCCGGGCATCGGCCTGCACCCGCGCGACCAGGCTCTTGCCGCCGCGCGGAATGATCATGTCGATCAGGCCCGCTGCCGTCAGCATCGCGCCGACAGCCGCGCGGTCCTGCGTCGGCATCAGCTGCACCGCTTCGGCAGGCGCGCCGGCTTCGGCGAGGCCCTTTGCGAGCGCGGCATGAATCGCGCGGTTGGAATGAACCGCCTCGCTCCCGCCGCGCAGCAACACAGCATTGCCCGAGCGCAGGCACAGCGCCGCAGCATCGGCGGTCACATTCGGGCGGCTCTCATAGATGATGCCGATCAGGCCGATGGGAACGCGAACGCGGCTAAGCTCAAGCCCATTGGGCCGGCTGGCGCGGTCAATCACTTTTCCTACCGGATCGGGGAGCGCGGCGACTGCATCGACTGCATCGGCGATTGCCGCCAATCGCCCGGTATCGAGCCTGAGCCGGTCAAGCATTGCCCCGCTGAGACCATTTGCCTCTCCGGAGGCAATATCGCGCGCGTTTGCGGCAAGAACATTGCTTTCAGCATCGCGCAGCGCCTGGGCCGCGGCGCGCAGGGCGGCGGCCTTCTGCGCGTCGGAAAATCCGGCGAGCTGGCGCTGCGCCGCACGCCCGGCGCGAGCAAGACGATCAACCAGTGCTTCGACGCTTTCGGCTGAAGCCGACATAGATGTGGATTGGGCAGTCATGGGGATTGCGGTATCACTGCGGTGCGTGATTGTCATCATCCGGCGTCTGCGAATCACCCGGACGCCAGATATCGGGCAATAGGTGAACGACTCGTCGCCCGTGCGAACGGCTCATCGCGCGACTCATTCGGTTCATCCCGATTCACCCCGACTCATCGCAGGCTGATTCGCTTGGGGGTCTGAGGGCTGCTAGCGGCACCGTCGGTCAAGCAATGGCTGAAGCGAGGGGTCGTTTTGAAAAGTAGCACCGCCAGCGGTTGGCAAGACCGTTTGCGGATATGGTTTCCGGATCGCGAGTTTTTCATGCGATCGCAGGGCCAGGTCCGTTTCATCAAAATTTCCTCGCGTTTGCAGATTGCGGCAGCGGCACTGGCGGCGATTCTGCTGCTGGTCTGGGTTGTGACCATGGCGGCCATGGCGATCTCTCAATTTGTCGCCTCGCGTGACCGGCTGGCACTGCTCAACCGCGAAGCCCAAGTCGCCAGCGCCGAAAGCCGGGTGGGTGCTTATCGTGAGGGGCTTGATACCGTCGCCAGCGATCTCGCGCAGCGCCAGGATGCCATTGAAAAGCTGGTTGAAGCCCATGTGGGCGTGCTGCCGGAGGATGCGCGGACCGGCGAAACCGTGTCGGACAGTGGCAGCGAAGCGCAGCAGACCATCAAGAAAGTCAGCGCACTGCTTCCCGAAGCTGCGGGTCTTGCGCGCATCGAAGCCCGGCAGCTGGCTTTTGTCGAGCGGCTGACCCGCATGGCCGATCGCCGCGCGGCTGCTTCGGCGCAGGCGATCCGATCAGTCGGCCTCAATCCTGAAGACATGCTGCAATCGCTTGACGACCGGACCGCACAGGGTGGTCCGCTGATTGCATTCGCTACGGATGCAAACGGCAAAATCGACCCGCGGTTCCAGCGCTTGGGCCTCAGCCTGGCGCGCATGTCGACGCTGGAGCGCGGGCTTGAGGGCATCCCGCGTTATCTGCCCGCCAGCCTGGAATTCATCTCCTCTGGCTTCGGCTATCGCGCCGATCCATTTACCGGGGCAGGCGCGTTTCATGCCGGGCTCGATTTCAAGGGCCCATATGGCGCGCCGATCTATGCCGCTGCCAAAGGCGTGGTCAGTTTCGCCGGTGTACGTCAGGGTTATGGCCATTGCATCGAGATCGATCATGGTAACGGTTTGTTGACGCGCTATGCGCACATGTCGGCATACCGGGCCAGCGTCGGCCAGTCGGTCATGCCTGGCGATACCATTGGCGCGATCGGCAGCAGCGGCCGCTCGACCGGCCCGCATCTGCATTTTGAAGTCCGGATCAACGACCGCGCGGTCAATCCGCGACCCTTCCTGGAGGCAAGACCCCATGTTTTCGAAAAAGCCGGCGCCACAATCACCGCCTCCCCGGCAATCCGGTAAGACTTCGATGAACGCGGCTTCCAGCTTTTCCGTGCTCGGCGCCGATATGTCGATTGTCGGCGATGTGACGGCTTCGGCGGATCTGCATATCGATGGACGGGTCGAAGGCGATATTTCATGCGCCTCGCTGGTGCAGGGCGAATCGAGCGAAATTCGCGGCGCGGTCAAAGTGGACAGCGCGCGTCTGGCAGGCACGGTGCGTGGCACCATTTCGGCCGGCGACCTCGTCATCCTCAAGACCGCGCGGATTGATGGCGATTTCGAATACGATTCGCTGACCATCGAACCTGGCGCGAAAATCGGCGGGCGCATCTCGCAGCGTGACGCTCTGCTGCTCGAGCCTTCACTGGCAGCAGACGAAACTGGCGAAAACGTGCTGATCCTGGCTGCTTCGGCTACCTGACCCGCTACTGCGTTGCCACTTCGGCGCGCAGGGCCTTGCGGTCGAGCTTTCCGACCATCGTCTTCGGCAGGCTTTCGCGCACGACCACCGCATCCACGCGCTCATGCTTGCCAAGCCTTTGGTTGAGCCAGACGGCCAGCGCCGTGCCATCTTCGCTGGCGCTGGGATGGAGGGTCACAAATGCGCGTGGGCTTTCGCCGCGATAGTCATCAGGCACGCCGATCACCAGTGCCTCTTTGATCGCGGAATTGCCGCGCAGGACTTCCTCGATCTGGCTCGGGAACACTTTGAAGCCGCCCACCGCGATCATGTCATTGATCCGGTCAACAATGCGAACGTAGCCGTCCTCGTCGATTGTCGCGACATCGCCGGTGCGCAGCCAGGTCCTGCCGGCGATTTCGGTGAAGACTTCGCGGTCAGCGCCGGGACGGTTCCAGTAACCGCGCATCACCTGGGGGCCATTGATCGCTAACTCGCCGGGTTCGCCTTCCGGTGCGGGCCGGGTCGGGTCTTCCTTGTCGAGCAGGAAGAGACGCGTGCCGGGGACCGGCTGGCCGATGGTGCCGGGATGTTCGTCGCCGGAGTAGGGATTGCTCGAGACCACGCCTGAGGTTTCGGTAAGACCGTAGCCTTCAACCAGCTTGGCATGGGCCGCCGCCTCGAAACGCTGCTTGACTTGCGGCGGCAGCGGCGCGCCGCCCGAAATGCAGACCCGCAGCGAAGAGAAGTCGGTGCGCGCCATCGCCGGATTGTCGAGCAGTGCCTGATACATGGTCGGCACGCCGGGCATGGCCGTCGCCCGCACCCGCGCGAGCGTTTCCAGGCACTGCGTGGCATCGAAGCGCGGCAGCATGGCGATCATGCCGCCGTTGAGCACGGTGCGGTTGAGCACGCAGGCATTGGCGAAAACATGGCAGAACGGCAGCACGCCGACGATCACATCGCGCTCATTC